>NZ_JBFBBD010000093.1:0-25249 GCF_040689515.1 Streptomyces sp. NPDC051173 | reverse complement strand
CCGCCACCCTCATCCCCGTCCCCCGACACCACACCCACCGGACCCGGCACCCACACACCACCCACCACAACCACCACCCACTCCCCCCACCGAACCCACTGTCGGCCAAACACCTCAATCAACCCGAAAAACGTAGCAACGCACCGCAACGCTCATTGGACCATCACACCCAACACACTCATACAAATCACCCACATGGCGTCATAGAGCCGCGACCTTCGCGAGACACCCCGCCCCTCGCCCGCTGTTTGACCAGATATCAGCGCCCGGCTTGGAACTGCCGATCATCAGCGATTACCATCGGATTGGTTGCCTTAGTCAACCTATACGGGGGGCCACAGCCACCAGGAGGGGAAACACCCATGACCGTCGCCACCGAGCGCTTCCGCAGCTATGTGGAGGAGAACCTCGACGCGCTGGGACAGGAACCGGACAACGAGGCCGTGGTGCACCACGACCGACGCATGACCGCGGGCGAACTGCGCGACCTCATCTACCGCATGGCCCGCGCCCTGCAGGCCCAGGGCGTGCGCCGCGGACAGACCGTCACCCTCCTCTGCGGGAACATCCCGGAGACGATCGCCGCGCGTTATGCGGCCAATTTGCTCGGCTGCCCCGTCAACCACCTCTACAACAAGCTGTCCGCCGACGTGCAGGCCAACATCGTCCGGGACGTCGAGACCCACGCCCTGATCGTCGACCCCGCCTACACCGGCCGCGCCGCCGAACTCGCCTCGCGGGCGCCGGTGCCGCACGTGCTCGTGCTCGGGCCGACGACCGTGGGGCTCGATCTGCTCGCGCTCGCCGGCAAGGAGTCGGCCGAGCCCTTCGCCGGGCTCGCGGAGCCCGACGACACCTGCACCATCCGCCACACCGGCGGCACCACCGGCCACCCCAAGGCCATCTGCTCCTCCTTCGAGCAGGGGCGGGGGATCAACGCGGACTGGCACGACGAGGACGGGATCCGCGCGCTGGTGTGCACCACGCTCGCGCACGCCGCGGGCCTGGTGGCCGACCGCGCCCTGGGCGTCGTCGGCGGCACCGTCGTCCTGCTCGACGACTTCGACGCCGGCGCCGTGCTGTCCACCATCGAGCAGGAGCGCATATCCCACCTCTTCCTGCTGCCGCCGCTCCTCTACCAGCTGATGGACCACCCGGACGCCACCCGCGCCGACACCTCCAGCCTGCGCCGGCTCACCTACGGCGGCTGCCCGTCGTCCCCGGCGCGACTCGCCAACGCCGTGCGGTACTTCGGCCCCGTACTCAACCAGTTCTACGGCCAGAACGAGGCCGGCGGGATCAGCATGCTCGAGCCCGAGGACCACGACCCGGCGCGCCCGGAGCTGCTGCGGTCCGCGGGGAAGATCATGGACGGGGTCGAGGTCGCCATCCGCGACGAGCAGGGCCGCGACCTGCCCCATGGTGAGCACGGCGAGATCTGCGTGCGCTCGTCGCACGTGATGCAGGGGTACTGGAAGCAGCCCGAGCTCACCGCCGAGGTGCTGCGGAACGGCTGGCTGCACACGGGCGACGTGGGCTACCTCGACGACGCGGGCTACCTGACGATCGTCGACCGCCTGAAGGACATGATCGTCGTCGTCGGCGGCCATGTGTACACGGTCGAGCTGGAGGACGTCCTCAACTCCCACCCGCAGGTGCTGCAGAGCGCGGTCTTCGGCGTGCCGGACGCCAACCTCATGGAGCAGGTGCACGCGGCCGTCGTCCGCAAGCCCGGCAGCGAGGTGGACGAGGAGGAACTGCGCGCCATGGTGCGCGAGGAGCGCGGCGCGATGTACGAGCCGGAGCGCATCGTCTTCGTCGACGCCCTCCCGCTGACCGACGCCGGGAAGCCCGACAAGAAGCTGCTGCGCAGCCAGGCGGGTACGGTGGGTGCGGCGCTCGGCTAGCCTGAGGCCACAATGAACCGTTTGATGACGTCATGGGGCGAGTACGAACTCGCTCGCTTCCCCGAGGACCCCCGCGACAGGCTCCGTGCCTGGGACGCTGCCGACGAGTATCTGCTCAGCCACCTCAAGGGCACGGACGGCGAGCCCGCCGACCTGTCGGGCAACGTGGTCGTCGTGGGCGACCGGTGGGGTGCGCTGACCGTCTCGCTGGCCGGTCACCGTCCTGTGCAGATCACCGACTCCTTCCTCGCCCAGGAAGCGACCCGGGTGAATCTGGAGCGCAACGGACTCGCCCCGGACGCCGTGCGACTGCTGTCGACGCAGGACGCTCCGCCGGAGCGGATCGACGTCCTGCTGATCCGGGTGCCCAAGAGCCTGGCGCTGCTGGAGGACCAGTTGCACCGCCTCGCGCCGCACGTGCACGCGGGCACCGTCGTGGTCGGCACGGGGCGGGTGACGGAGATCCACACCTCGACGCTCAAACTGTTCGAACAGATCCTGGGGCCGACGCGGACGTCGCTGGCCGTGAAGAAGTCGCGGCTCATCTTCTGCTCGCCGGATCCGGAGCTGTCGCGTGGCGCCAACCCCTGGCCGCACAGCTACGCGCTGCCGGCCGATGTCGGGGTGATGTCCGGGCGGACCGTCGTCAACCACGCCGGGATCTTCTGCGCGGAGCGTCTGGACATCGGCACCAGGTTCTTCCTGGGGCACTTGCCGCAGCGCCGGGGTCCCGAGCACGTGGTGGACCTCGGCTGCGGCAACGGCGTGGTGGGCACGGCGGCGGCGCTGGCGAACCCGGCGTCCGAGGTGACGTTCGTCGACGAGTCCTTCCAGGCGGTGGCGTCCGCGGAGGCCACGTTCCGGGCGAACGCCGGTGCCGGTGCCTCCGCGTCGTTCCGGGTGGGTGACGGACTGTCGGGGGTGCCGGCCGGGTCGGTCGACCTGGTGCTGAACAACCCGCCGTTCCACACCCACCAGGCGACGACCGATGTCACCGCGTGGCGCATGTTCTCCGGGGCGCGCGACGCGCTGCGCGCCGGAGGGGAGCTGTGGGTCGTCGGCAACCGGCACCTCGGCTATCACGTACGGCTGCGGAAGCTCTTCGGCAACTGCGAGGTCGTGGCGAGCGACCCGAAGTTCGTCATCCTGCGGGCCGTCAAGCGCTGACGGCCGGGCCGGCGGCCCGTACGCGCTAGTGGCGCCGAAGGGGGGCGCGTGCGCTGTGGATGCGCACCCACGCGCCCCCGCGTGCGCCGGGGTCATGCGTGGCGCGGACCTGGATGGTGGTGAGGGTCATCGCCGCGCACCGGACCAGCGAGCGCAAGGGGGCGTCATGATTCACATCAGTGAAACCCTGGCCGTCCAGACGGTCGAGGGCTTCCTCGGCGCGGAGGAATCGGCCCGCCTTCTCAAGATCATGGACACCGAGGCCGCCGGGTGGCGTCCCCGCACCCAGGCCGAGGTGCTGCTCGCCCCCGCGCTCGCGCAGGAGATCCTCGCCCTGGCCACCGTCCGCTCCCTGCCCGCGATCCGCCGCGGGATGCCCTCGATCGCGGCCGCCACTCCGTGGGGGTACACCGAGCTGACGGCGGGTCAGTGCGTGCCCTCGCATCTCGACGGCATCAGGAGCCCGCGCACGGCTCCGCGCCGGATCGGCCGGATCAGTGTGGTGATCGCCGAAGCGGAGGAGGGCGGGGAGTTCTACACCGAGACGACGGCCGACCCCGCGCCCTGGACCACCACGCTGCTGGGTGTGGCGGACGGCTACGTCTCCGGCACCCCCTTGGCCCGTAGCCTGCCGCACGAGGTCGCGGAGGACCCGCACGCGGCCGAGGCCGAGTGGCTCGCGACCACGGCCAGGACCCGCTGGACCGCCCGTGCGGGCCGCGGTGTCGCCGTCGCCTACGGCGCGCAGCTCATCCACGGCGTGACGCCGGTCGTGCGCGGCCGGCTGCGGAAGTTCGTCACCGACCTCACGGACGCCCCGGTGTCCTGAACCACCCGCGCTCGCGCCGCCGCGAGCGCTCGTCCCTGGCTACCGCCCACCGTGCGGCCTGTCCTGTCCGGGCTGCACCGTGGGTGGTCAGGCGTTTTCAGCGGCGTCGCCCACCGGCGGCGCCGCTGTGCCGTGACCGGGGCGAGCGGGGTCCGATTGTGATCAAGCTCATGGTTTCGGCGCCGGTGAACCGGTCCCGGCGCCGCTCGGGCGCATGGCATGATCATGCAGATCATTTACCTGCGAGTAACACCACTCGCACGGTGCCGTGTGATGCGGCCCGAAGGCGCTCGTCCCCGAGGCCCCTCGGTCCGCCCCCACCTCACGCTCCCGAGGATCCTACGTGCGCAGAACCACTGCCAAGGCCATCGCTTTACCGGCCATGACCGCCGCGTCCCTGCTCGTGGCCGGGTGCTCGGCCTCCGGGCCGGCACCCGCCTCGGACCACGCCGCCGCCGGGCCCGCGGCTTCCGCCGCTGACGCGGCGTCGACCGGGGACCAGCGGCTCGCCGTCAAGGCCGCTCCCGACGGTGCGGCCGCGCCGAGTGCCGTGGCCCATCCGACCGGCGGCGGACGCCAGGCGGAGAAGTCCTCTCTGAAGGTCGCCTCGTTCGACCGTGAGAGCGGGCGCGCCGTCCTGGCCGACACGCCCAGGACGCCGGCGAAGAAGCCGCCGGCCGCCGCCCACCCCACGTCCCCCGCCCCCTCCGGCTCCGCCGGTACGGGCCAGAACTCCCCTGTGGCCGTCGGCGACATCATCGCCAGCGCACCCGCGCCCGGTGCCCCCGACGGGGTGCTGGCCAAGGTCACCCAGGTGCTGGGCAAGACCGGGAAGGGCACCGAGGTCAACACGGCTCCGGCCACCCTCGGCGCGCTGCTCGGTGACGCCAAGGCCGACGGCAAGGTGCCCGTCGACCCGTCCACCATGTCGGTGGAGCCGCTCGTCAAGGGCACCAAGGTCTCCTGGGCGAAGACCGGCGACGCCCACTTCGGCCCGAAGGGCGCGCAGTTGCCGCTGGGCAGCCTGCGGATCGATGTCGGCACGTCGATCGCGACGGCCGAGGACGCCCCGGCGTCCGCCGCCGCGTCGGCCGCGGGCTTCGTCCAGCTGGCCCCCGAGGTCGACTTCTCGTACGACGGCCGGGGCCCCGGCGCCGCCGGTGCGCCGGGCGGCGCCTCGCTGGCGCTGTCGGGCGACTGGTCGTCCCAGTGGGAGCTCAAGGGCCAGGCGGCCGGCACGACTCCGGGCGGCAAGCCGCTGCGGGTGCCGTTCGCCAAGCTGCACGCCGCGCCCGTCATCCAGGTCGGCCCGGTGCCGGTCGTCGTCAACCTCGGTATGACCTGCTACCTCCAGGTCGACGCCGACGGCAAGATCGACGTCGACATCAAGCAGGACCTCAAGGGCGACTTCCGCGTCGGCGGCAGCTACGCCCACGGCAAGGGCTGGACGCCCGTCAACTCGTCCGAGATGAAGGCCACTTCACCGCGCGCGACGGTCACCGCCGCGGGCAAGGTGAAGGCCGCGCTCGGCGCGGAGGCGAGCGTGGGCCTGTACGGTGCCGTCGGCGTGACCGCCGACGTCGCCCCGTATCTGCGGGCCGAGGCGGAGGGCCAGGCCACCGCGGCCACCGATGGCAGCGCCTCCGCCGCGGGCCGGTGGAAGGCGTACGGCGGGCTGGATCTGACGGGGGCCCTGCAGCTCCAGCTGAAGATCTTCGACACGCCGATCTTCGAGAAGCCCATTCCGCTCGGCGCCCTGCACCGGGAGTGGAAGATCGCGGAGGGCTCGGGTGCCGTCTCCACGCCGGGCAAGCGGCGCGGCTGACGCCTGAGGCGGACCGGACCGGGGTGGCCGGTGGGGCGGAATTCCCGCTCCGCCGGCCGCCCTTCCCGTTTCCGGGCTCAGACCCGGGACGCGCGCAGCGAATAGACGAGCGGAACGCCCGGGCGGCCCTCGGGCAGCCGGTAGACGGTGGCGGAACCGGGGCGGGTGCCGCTGGTGTCCCGCGCTTTGACCATTCCCTTCGCCTGCTCGAACAGCGAGAAGTCGTATTCCCGCAGGAATTCCAGCCGCAGGCCCGCGGCGGTCACCGCGCTGACGACGTCCCCGATCGTGTGCTGCCATTCCACCGAGCGGTTGTGCCGTGTCGGCGCGTCGAAGTCCGCGTACGTTCCCGGTTCGTCGTAGGTCAGCGGCCCGTGGGCGAAATAGTCCTCGGCCCACGCGGTGCCGTCCTCGTCGAGGCACATTCCGACGGGGTGGAATTCCGCGAGGTAGAGGAAGCCGCCCGGTGCCACCAGTTCGGCGGCCGTGCGGGCCCAGCCCACGAGGTCGGGCAGCCAGCACAGGGCGCCGAAACCGGTGTAGACGATGTCGAAGGTCTCGCCGCGCAGTGCCGTCGGCGCGTCGTACACATCCGATTCCACGAAGCGGGCGTCGTCCTGGCCCACTTCCGCCGCCAGGTCGCGTGCCGCGGCGATCGCCGCCCCCGAGAAGTCCAGGCCCGTCACCTCGGCGCCCCGCCGGGCCCAGGAGAGGGTGTCCGTCCCGATGTGGCACTGGAGGTGGAGCAGCCTCTTCCCGGTGACGTCCCCGACCTCGTCGAGTTCGAAGCCCCGCAGGTCGTCCCGCCCCGCCCGGAATCCCGGCAGGTCGTAGAAGTCGCTGCCCGTGTGGATGGGCACCCGCTCTTCCCACAGCGCGTGGTTGGCCTGGCGCCAGGCGTCGTCGTCCGTCACCGCGCCGACGCTACTCAGCCGCCGGTCGACGCGCCAATGAATTCCCGGCCCGGGAACACGAAAGGCCCGTACGGCAGTGGTGTCGTCACCGCGACCCACGCCGTACGGACCTTTTGTGTTCCCGGACGCATGGCACCCCCAAGTGCTCGCGCCGGGCTGGTATTTCCCCAGTGACTCCGGCGCCGCGCACGGTGCGTACGCGATGCCGGAGTCGTTCACCGGATACCGGACCAGCGGTGCCGGTTTCCCCCGTTGTTCCCCCGTTGCCGCGGCCTCGTCGGCCGCGGTGGGAAAACGTTATGCCCGCGTGCCGGGGCGGCAATACCTCACGGGTGCACGTTCAGATGCCACGCACTGTCATCGGTGCACGGTCCCACCGGATGACCTGCGTGAATGTCCGTCCGCCGATCGCGAAAGGAACGTCAGAGGAGTGTCGCCGTGGAACAGCCGCCGAATGCCGGGAGTTCCGTCCCGTCCACGGCGGCCAGCGCGAGGACCAGTTCGTAGAGGTCGCCGCCGCCGGTGAACAGCTGGCGCCTCAGCAGCGGTTCCGCGCTGCGCACGTGCTCGCGCACGGTCTGGGGGTGCAGCCCCAGCCGGCCGGCGGCCCGTTCGACGCCGGTGTTCTCCGCGATCCAGGCCCGGAGGGTGCGGCGCAGCTCCCGGTCGTCGGCGGCCAGCCTGCCCAGGAGCTCCGCCGCCCAGCCGCGGACGCCCTCGGTGCCCAGCAGCCCGTCCAACGGCACGGCGGGGCCCGGCTCGGCGGGCCCGTGACCGTGCGCGTGCAGGGCGAGGTGCAGTGCGGCCCGCGCGCGTACGTCGGTGAGGTCGAGGCCCAGCAGCCCGCCGACGCGGTCCATGCGCGCGCGTACGGTGTTGCGGCTCACCCCCAGGATCCTGGCGGCGTTGACGGCCGTGAACTCCAGGCCCAGGCCGACGGTCGCGAGCAGCGGGCCCCTGCTGGGGTAGGGCAGTGAGTCCAGCGGCCGCAGCACCCCGGCCGCCCATCGGCCGGCCGCGGCGAGGTCCAGGATCTCGGTCAGCCGGGTCTGCGCCGCGTGCGCGGCCATCCGGTCGGGCCGGAGGCGGGCCACCGCGAGCGCGCGGGACGCCTCGCCGTACGCCTCCGACGTCCGGGCCAGCGGGTGGCGGCCGCTGCCGCCCAGGAACACGCCGTCCCGGGCGGCGACGATCCGGCGCAGCGCGGGCCCGACACCGTCCGTCCGCTCGTCACGCGCCGCCGCGCCTCCCGGCAGTGGCACGACGGCGATCAGGTGCTGCTCGTAGGCCGGGCAGCGGACGAGCAGGGCACGGCCGTCGACCGCCGCCTCGCACTCGTGCGCCAGGGGCTCCCGGCGGCCTTCCGGGGCCTCCAGGATGTAGACGTCGGCGCACTCGGCGTCGAGCAGGCCCGGGTGCAAGGGGGCGGCGGTGCGCTGGGCCAGGACCACGTCACCGCCCATGAGGAGCTGGAGCACCGCGAGCCGGAGGGAGGAGACGGCCTCCTCCGAGCGGCGGCGGTGCTCCTCGGCGTCACGGGCCCGGATCAGCAGGGCCAGCACGTCGGCGGCGTGGTTGACCAGTGCGGTGCTCTGCTCGTCGAACGGGCTGTCCCGGGTGGCGGCGAGTACCGGGTGCGGGGGCCGCCGCCCCACGGCGACCAGCCGCAGGTGCGCGTGGTCCTCCTGGACGGCCGCCGCGTGCAGCCGCCCCTCGGTGAGGTCGGCGACCAACTGCGGGCCGGCCGCCGCGGGCGCCGTGCCGCACCGGCCGGTGAGCGTCACGGTGCCACCGACGGCGTCACCGAGCCAGGCGGTCAGGCGGCGTACGGCGGTGTCGGTGTCGTGCGTGCCCGTCCGGGCGAGCTCCAGCAGTTCGGTCAGCCGCGCCGAACGGCCCGTCGCCTGGCGCAACCGCTCGTCGTCGACGGCGCGTTGGACGCGGTGCCAGGGGACGTCCTCGGACATCGTCAGGAGCGGTATCCCCAGCCGGGCCGTGGCCTCGACCAGCGCCTGCGGCGGTCCGGACGAGGCCGCGACGACCAGGGCCGCGGGCCCGTCGGCGGCCAGGCGGGCCAGGCGGATCTCGGCCCGCTGCCGGTCGTGGGCCCAGTCGCCCTCGGCGGAGATCCGTACGAGCTGCCCGGAGAGACCGCCGGGCAACTCGTACGCCGCCGTGGTTCCTTCCTCCAGCGTCGCCGTGCCCATGACCGTCCGCCGTGCTCCGCGCTCCCGCGATCCCGGTCCGAACCTCAGCGTCAGCTCCGGAATCCCCGCGAGCAAACCCACCGTGACCACCGGTTTCTCCCCTCGACCAGCCCCCGCAAGGCTACTTGAGCACGAACCGGCGCGGATCGCGCCACGGAGGAGCGCGGTTTCGGCCACGCGCGGGGGTGCGTGCGCGCGGGCACGGCCGTGGGGACGCGCTTCGCGTGGTGGGCACCGCGGTGCGGATCAGTGGTGCGGTGCGGGTAGGGAGGGACCGCACACCACGGATGGCGTGCGCGGGACTTCTCGGAGGGGTGGCCATGGTGAGTGTGCGCGGTGCGGTGGTGGCGTTGTGCGCGGTGGTGCTGACCGGTTCGTCGCTGGTCTGCGCTCCGGCGACGCAGGCCGAGGGCCTGATCGTCTGCGCGGGCGAGGAGGACACGACGTACAGCCCTGGCCTCTCCTTCACCGAGCGGCTGACGGAGCTCCACGCGAGAAGCGCGTACTCCTGCTCGGGCCCGCCCGGCAGGACGGTCCCGGTCGCCGGGGAAACCCGTGGGACGTCACCGTCGGCGTCCTGCCTGGCGGTCAACTCACCGTTCGGGCAGGAGCGGTTGCGGTGGTCCGACGGCGGGACGGCGGTGATCACCTACGACCAGGGGACGGCGGCGCGGATCGCCGGGAGCAATGTGGTGCAGCTGACGGGGCGGATCGTGCGAGGGCCCGGGACAGGGGCCACGGTGACGCGCGACGTGGGGCTGCTGCCGGCCGACCCGCTGGGCTGTCTGGAGGCGAACGGCATGACGCACGCGACCGGCCAGGGCCAGCTGCGGATCGCCCTCTGACGTGGGGCGGGGCTCTCCCCGGCCCCGCCCCACCCGAACCGGCGCCCCACACCGTGCACCGGCCGACGGCCGGTGTACGGTCGGGTGCCGGTTCATGTGCGAAAAGGAAAGAGCTTGACGATGACTCCTCGCCGGAGCGCCGCCGACGACGGGCCGACCTTCCGGGAGCGTGCCCGCCGGCAGCAGATCGTCGAGTGCACCATCGACCTGATCTCCACGCGGGGCTTTCCCGCGACGTCGCTGTCGGCGATCGCCGAGGAGGCCGGGATCTCCAAGGCCGCCGTCCTCTACCACTTCTCGTCGAAGGACAACCTGACCCGTGCGGCGCTGACGCAGGTGCTGGAGCGGTTCACCGCATACGTCGCCGAGCGGGTGGAGCGGGAGACGGACCCGCTGGCCACGGTCGTCGCGTACGTGCGGGCGATGGTGTCGTACCAGCAGGCCAACCGCCGCCATGTGCGTGTGATCACCGAGATGCTGCTCGACGACGAGGGCGGCACGCGTCTGAAGGCCCCGGGCTCCCACGACACCCACGGCCGCCGCCAGGCGCTGGCCGCCCTCCTCGCCGCGGGCCAGGAGTCGGGCCAGCTGCGCCGCTTCGACCCGGAGGCCGTGGCCCTGGCGATCGGCGGCGCGATCGACGGCGTGATCTCGCACTGGCTGGCCCACCCGGACTTCGACCTGGACGCGGCGGCTGACGAGCTGGAGACGTTCGCACTGGCTGCGATCCGCCGCTTCGATTAGGCCGCGGTCCGGACACGGCCCGGCCGGCCGTCCCCCTTGTGCCTATTACGCCCGTTGCGCTCGCGCGAAATCCGGCGCGTGTTCCGGCCGTATGCCGATGGCGCCGAGGTACGCCGTCACCCCGCGCAGCGGCGGCACCTTCTGAAGGAGCCGCAAGGCCGGAGGCACCGTGTCGGGGGCGAGGGTGCCTTCCAGGACGGCGCGGAGTATCGCGTGTTCGCCCGTCTGCGACTTCTGGACCATGGCCATCGGCAGCCAGCGCCGCTTCTGCACGCGGGCCAGGTCGTGGACGCAGACCGAACCGTCGCGCAGGGGCTCGGCGAGGATGCGGGCGGCCGCGACGGCGTCCTGGACCGCGAGGTTGACGCCGACACCGCCGACCGGGGACATGGTGTGGGCCGCGTCCCCGATGCAGAGCAGGCCGTTGCGGTACCAGCGGCGCAGGCGGCCCATGCCGACCTCCAGCAGTTTGACGTCGTCCCACGACCCGATGCCGTCGGTCACCGCCGCGTCCCATTCGCACAGGGCGCCGAGGCGGTCGCGGAACCACTGGATGTCGTTGGCCCGCAGTTCCTTGTCGCTGCCCTTCCTGATCAGGCAGGAGGTCTGGTAGTAGTCGCCGCGGTCCATGGTGACGGCCGCCTGGCCGTGGCCGAAGCGGGCGAGGACGCGGCCGTCCTTGAGGCCGCCGCGCGGCCCGTCGACCCTCACCTGCCATACGTCCATGGGCACTTCGAGCTCCTCGGGGCGGAGTCCGGCCTCCTGGCGGACGAGGGAGTCACGGCCGTCGCAGGCGACCGTCAGGTCGGCCGCGAGTTCCCCGGGGGTGCCGTTCTCGTCGACGTAGTGGACTCCCGTGACCCGCCCGCCTTCCCTGCGCAGGCCCGTGACCGTGGTGCGCATCCGCAGGGTGAAGGACGGCTCCGCGGCGGCGGCGCTCGCGATGAGGTCGAGGAAGTCCCACTGCGGGACCATCGCTATGTACTTGTGCCTGCCGGGAATGCGGCGGAGGTCCGCCGCGACGACGGAGGCGGTGCCGAACTGCATCCGCATCTCCTCCATCTTGGGGAACGGCAGTTTCGCGAACCGCTCGCCCAGGCCGAGCTCGTCGAGCAGGTGCAGGGTCGAGGGGTGGACGGTGTCCCCGCGGAAGTCCCGCAGGAAGTCCCCGTGCTTCTCCAGGACGGTCACCTCGACGCCGGCCCTGGCCAGCAGCAGCCCGAGCATCATGCCCGCCGGTCCGCCTCCCACGATGCAGCACGCCGTGCGCTCCATGCTTCCGCCTTTCCTCGGCGCGAATCTCTTCAGCGCGAATCTCTGACCGATCGGTCAGTAATCTAACCGATCGGTCAGGGTGGAGTTCAAGGGGGTTTCTTCCAGGGCTCCTCGGGCTCCTGGAACAGGAGAGACAAATGAGGCGAGTGATGATGAAGTGAAACCAACCCGACCTGTCGCGGCGTCATGGATGACGTACTGGCCGCAAGAAGAGCAGCAACAGACCAGCAACAGACCAGGAGGATGCGAACGTGGAGACCGCAGGAGCACGCCCGACCCGCCGCGCGATACTGGCCGTCGGTGCCGGGACCGCGCTGGCCGCCGTGTCCGCGGGCGGGACGGCTCACGCCTCGACGCCCGGCGAGGACGCGTTGACCAGGCGGCTCAAGGAGCTCGAACGCGAGCACTCCGCCCGCCTGGGGGTCTACGCCCGCGACACGGCCACGGGCAGGACGGTGCTGTACCGCGCGGACGAGCGCTTCCCGATGTGCTCGACCTTCAAGACGATCGCCACCGCGGCCGTCCTGCGGGACCTCGACCACGACGGCGAGTTCCTCGCCAAGCGGATCCGCTACACCAAGAAGGACACCGACGCGTCGGGCTACGCCCCGGTCACGGGGAAGGCCGAGAACCTCGCCGGCGGCATGACCGTCGCGGAGCTCTGCTCGGCCGCCATCAGCTACAGCGACAACGCCGCCGCCAACCTCCTGCTCCACGAGCTCGGCGGCCCGGCCGCCGTCACCCGCTTCTGCCGCTCGATCGGTGACGGCACGACCCGGCTCGACCGGTGGGAGCCCGACCTCAACTCGGCGGAGCCGGGGCGCCGGACCGACACCAGCAGCCCGCGCGCCATCGGCTCGACCTACGCGCGCCTGGCCGTCGGGAACGCGCTCGACGCCGGCGACCGGAAGCGGCTCACCGGCTGGCTGCTGGCCAACACGACCAGCGGCGAATGCTTCCGCGCGGGCCTGCCCGCCGACTGGACCCTGGCCGACAAGACCGGATCCGGGAGTTACGGGACCCGCAACGACGTGGGCATCACCTGGCCCCCCGGCCGGTCACCGATCGTGCTGGCCGTCCTGACGACGAAGCGCGACCGCGAGGCACCGGCGGACAACCCGCTCGTCGCCGAGACCGCCCGGCTCGTGGCCAGGACGCTCGGCTGAGCCGTACGCGATCACTGTCACCGGCCTTCCGGCACCCCTTTGACGCGGTTGCAGCGCCATACGACGCCGAAGGCCGGAGGCAGGCGCGTGGGCTCGGGGCCCCTGCCGCACACGTGCTCATGAGCGATCCGGCATTGTGCTCCGTGCCGAGGGGTGCCCTTGATCGCCCGGCCGTCCTGGGCGATGAACCAGCGCAGTTCTTCCGGCACTTCGCTCAACAGCAGCAGGACCCCGGGTTCGAGGAGGACATGCCGCCCGTGGCCGGTCGGGCAGCGGTCCTGCTCGTGCCCGCACCGAGGACAGATCGCGGGCTTCGGCGGCCCGAGTGCCGTGGCGCCCTCGTCCGCCGCCTGCCCGTCGTCGACAGCGGTCTCCTCGTCGGCGAAGCACGTGTCGCAGAACGCTCCCCAAGGCTTTCCCCGGTCCTGGAAACCGCCTCCGGTCTCCCGGCAGCGAAGACATTCCCGCGGTTCGCCGAATTCCCCCATATCCGGAGCGTGGGGGCATCCCGCCCGTAGGGCCAGCGGCGATACCGGTCGTCCGCGCCGGTGCCGGGGCTGCGGATGGGACGGGAGGCGTCGCGGGGGTTGTCATCCGGCGCGTTGATGTACAGCGGCGGTGGCCGGGCGGGCGCACTTGCGCGAAGGCCTGTCCGGCGGATCTTGTGGTCGGGTGCGGGTGGTTGTCGTGCGCACCACCGCCGCGCGGCGGTGTCCTCAAGCTCCCCCAGCTACCGCTGGGAGGTGCCCCCAACGGGCTGGATGTGGCTCATGTGGGTGCGCAATTTCAGCCCGTCCGGCGATTGAGGACACGCCCGAAGGGCGTCCCCTCCGCAGGCGGCAACCGGCCCGCAGACCGGCAAAGATCCGCCGGACACAGCCGAGGTCGCCTCAGCCAGCCGTGCGGCGCAGGACCAGGGAGACGAAGCCCCAGTTCGGTCGGTAGACGCGCAGCCATTCCGTGCGGCGGGTCGCCGCCGTGGCGAGCGCTTCGGCGCTGTCGGGGTGGGCGGGGTGGTCCAGGGCCCATGAGGCGAGCGAACCCCAGCAGGCCCACTCGTAGTCGTCGAGCTCCCTGCGCGTGCTGACGTGCCCGTGGACGGGGGTCCATCCGGCGGCGGTGACACGGTCCACGGTGGTCGCCAGGTCGGCGAAGTCCCCGAGCATCTCGACGGCTTCCGGGGTGGGCTCGCTCTCCCACAGGCCGTCGCCCACCAGGACCCGTCCGCCGGGGGCCAGGTGTTCGCGTGCCGCTTCGAGAGTGGGGAGCAGGCCGCCGAAGGCGTGGGTGGCCCCGACGCTGAGCACCAGGTCGAAGGGGTGCGGGGAGGCGAAGTCGGCGGCCGGCCGGTGGTGGAGCGTCAGCCGGTCCTGGACGCCGCGCTCCCTCGCGGCCTCGCGCGCCTCCTCCAGTGCCACGTCGGAGATGTCGACGCCCTCGGCCCGGAGGTGGGGGTGGGTCGTCAGGGCCCGGAGCAGCCATTCGCCTCCGCCGCAGCCGAGGTCGAGGACGCGGGCGTCGGCGCGGGAGATCCCCCGTTCCAGCAGCAGGCGGACGGAATCGTCGTCGGCGGGGCCTTGACGGGGTGCCCGGCATGAGCGATCGCGGAAATCTGTTCACGGTTCACCGGCGCAGAGTGCCACCGCCGGAGGTCGCGCGCACGCGCTTTTCCCGGTACTGCGGTGTTGCGGTGCCTCGGTGCCGCCCACGGGACCGCGGCGTGGGTCACAAGTGGCCTGTGACATGCCGCCGATGGCTTAATGCCGAGGCGGGACCGCGCGGCCGCGCAACGCTGCGTGCGTCGAGCATGGTCTCAGGAGCCCGCCGCAACCCGCTGGGAGTGACAGGTGAACCAGCAACACCGCGGCGACGGCGGCGGCCCCTCGGGCCGCCACGCGGCGAGGCTGAGCGATGCCGGCCTTCAGATGCCGGCTCCGCCCGCCTGGATGCGCTGGCTGCCGGCCGCCTATGTCGCGGTCGTCCTGCTGCTCGAACCGGTGACTCCCGTGCAGTGGCCCGTGAGCTTCCTGCTCATCGCGCTGCCCGTGGTCGCCGCGTACACCCTCGGGCCCGTCGGGGTCGCCGCCGTCACGGTCTTCGCCATCGCGTTCGAGGGCGTCCTGGCGGGCACCCCGTGCTGTGCCGGCCGCGTCACGAACGACCTGTGGGAACGGCACTACGTGGGCGCGTACATCTCCACCGCGCTGGTCGGCCTCCTCGGTACGGCCCTGGCCGCGCACCGGCAGCGCCAGGAGGCCCACTTGGTCCGCGCCACCTCGGTCGCCGAGGCGCTGATGCACACCCTGCTGCCGCCGGTGCCGCACAGGGTGGGCCACGTGCTGGCGGCCAGCCTCTACTGTCCCGCCGAGGCGCGCACCATGGTCGGCGGCGACCTCTTCGACATCCGCGCCACCCGGGAAGGGACGCGCGCCCTCATCGGTGATGTCCGCGGCAAGGGGCTCCAGGCCGTGCGTACGGTCGTCGACGTCCTCGGCAGCTTCCGGCAGGCCGTCTACGATCCGGGCAGCCTGCAGCAGGTCGCCGCCAGCATGGAGCGCCGCATGGCCCGCGAGGCCGAATCGATCCGCGACGACGAGCTGTTCGTCACGGCCGCGCTGATCGAGTACGACCCCTCGGCCCAGCAGGTGACCATCATCAACCACGGTCACATCGAGCCCGTCGTCATCTCCTGTGGCGAGGTCCAGGCCGTCATCGGACCGCCCGCGCTCCCCCTCGGCCTGGGCGCGCTGGACTCCGGGCGCCCTGTCGCCTACACCCACCGCTTCGCGGACGGTGACGTCCTGTTGCTGTGCACCGACGGGCTGATCGAGGCCCGGGACCCGAGCGGGGCCTTCTACCCCCTCCTCGACCGCCTCCGCCACCGCTTCGCCGGCCGGCCGGCGCCGACGCCCGCGGACGTCGTCGACTTCCTCGACACGGACCTGCCCCGCCACGCCCCTTCACTCCACGACGACGTCGCGATCCTCGTCCTCGCTCCGCACGGAGACGCCTCGCGGTAGTCGGGGAGGCCGGCTCGGACTTGTCATGTACTTATGGATCTTGCTGGTAGCGTCTTCCGAGTTTGTTGACGCGTCACCACCGTGGCGCCGGCACGGGAGAATAGACACGCGATGATGGGCCACTCGCACGCCGTGAGCGGAGCGCTGCTCTTCGCGGGCACCGCCGCCTACCTGCCGCCGTTGGTGATGAACACTCATCTGGCGCCGCAGGAGATCCTGATGGGCACGGTGCTCTGCGCCGGAGCCGCGCTGCTGCCCGACCTGGACCACCACGACGGCACCATAGCCAACTTCCTCGGACCGGTGTCCAAGGCGCTGTGCCGCTTCGTCTCCTGGGCCTCCGGCGGGCACCGCCACGCGACGCACTCCCTGCTGTTCGTCGCCCTCATGACGCTCGGCAGCTGGGCGGGGGTGACGTACCTGGGGCGGCCGTTCACCCTGGGCATGACGTTCTTCCTGCTGGCCCTGGCGGTCCGGGCGCTGAACATCTGCCCGCCCGGACACGGCTTCCACGCCTGGGGCACCATCGTGGCGATGGCGGGCATAGGCACCGCCGTGATAGCCAAGTTCATCCCCTCGGCCCCGGGCTGGCTCCCCTACTCCATCGGTCTGGGCTGCGTCGCCCACCTGCTGGGGGACTCGATCACGAAGCGGGGCGCGCCCTGGCTCTGGCCTCTGAAGACCCGCTACGAGATCGTCGTCATCAAGCACAGCGGCAACAAGCTGGAGACGGAGATACTCACGCCGATCATGGGCGTGGCGACCGTGGCCCTGCTCTGGTTCACGGCGCTCTCGCCGCACGCCAGCAGCTGACCGTTCCGTTCCGCGGCCTCCCGCGGGGCCGCCGCCTCGCGGGAGAGCCCCCTCACCCCGAGAACTGGCGCATCAGCCGCATCCCCTGCGTCGGTGTCATATGGGGCAGGTACGCCTTGCCGATGGCCCGGGTGATGGCGGGGAGGGCCGCCGGGTCTGGGTAGGACATGTACAACGGGTCGTATTGAGGCTGGAATTTGGCCTTGAAGTTGAGCAGGGAACGGAATCCGTAGACCGGTTCCAGGACCTTTCCCGCGTAGTCGAGCATGCGCTGGAGGGCGGCGGGGGGTTCCGCGGTGGCCTTGCGGGCCAGGGGGGCGCCGGAGAGGCTGAGGAAACGGGCGCCTTCCTCCTGGAAGCCCAGAGCCGCCGAGGCGATGAGGAATTCCATCGCACCGCGGAATCCGCCGGCCCGGCGCCGCATGAAGTCCAGTGTCCAGCCCACGGGACGGCCGTTCTCGAAGACCGGCATCCAGCTGGTGATGCCGTGGACCGTGCGGTCGGCGTCGACGGCGAGGAGGCAGCGCACCGCGCGGTCGTCGAGTTCGTCCAGGCCGCCGAGGGTGAAGCCCATTTCGGGGAGGCCCTTGTCGGCGACCCATTCCTCGGAGATCGAGCGCACCTGGTCGGTGAGGGCGACGGGGGCGTCGGGGTAGGACCACCACTCGGCGGTGATGCCCTCCTTCTTCGCCTTGTTGAGGGCGGTGCGCACGTCCTGCCACTTCTTCCCGGTGAAGGCGAGTTCGGGCAGGGGCACGACGGTGTCCTCGGCGACCTGCACCGATCTCCAGCCCAGCCGTTCGGCGGCCGCGCGGGTCTCGGCGCCGACGCTGTAGAAGCAGGGCGTCCAGCCGCGTTCGTCGCAATGGCGGGCGAAACCGGCGACGGCGGCCGTGCGCGCGTCGGGCTCGCCGAAGGGTTCGCCGGTGGTGAGGGCGACGGTGGCGATCACGCGGTAGGCGACGGCGGCCCGGCCGCTGTCGTCGAACCAGTAGTAGTTCCCGTCCCAGGTGGTGATGTAGGAGAGCGTGGAGCCACCGTGCGCGGTGAGGATCTCGCGGGCCCGTACGGCGGCGTCGGCGTCGGTGTGCAGGCGGGGGCGGCGGAAGGTGACGAGCATCGCGATCAGGGTGATGAGCCAGAAGAACAGGCCGCAGTAGTGGAAGAGGGCCTGGGCGGTGCCGCCGACCGGGACCGGCCACTCGGTGAAGACGTCGATGAGGGTGGGCGGCAGGAATTCGGAGGCGAGCCCTTGGAGGAGCCCGGTCGGGGTGGCCTCGGGGTCGTACTGGTCGCGCACCGCGTAGCCGATGCCGATGTACGCGGCGCAGGCCAGCACCAGCGCGCCGCCGACGACGGCCGTGAGCCGGTGCGTCGTCGAGCGGGGCAGGCGCAGGTCGAAGCGGGCGCGGGTGACGACGAGGAGCAGCAGGACGAGGGCGGGCAGCAGCATCTGTTCCGCGAACGACTGGGCGTAGGTGGACCGTTCGGCGGGCGCGGCCCAGCCCGCAGGGTGGCTGAGGAAGTCGTGCAGCCAGTAGGAGAAGAGCGCCATCCACGCGAGGTGGACGAGCACGGCGAGCCACCAGGCGAGCCGCAGTCCCCGGCGCAGCCCTTCGGCGAGGACGAGCAGCAGGGCGGGTACGAGCACGGCCATGACGGTGGCGGGCGAGTCGTAGAAGCCGCGCAGCGCGTGCGCGTAGTGGCAGTCCGCCGCGGAGGAGGCGCAGGCGTCGGCGACCTCCTGGTCGGTGGGCTGGACGGCGACGTAGAGCTGGAAGGAGTTGAAGGGGCCGTAGGCGTCGCGGTAGAGGATGGCGGCCATCGGTCCGATGGCGGCGGCGGCCACGACGAGCGCGACCAGGACGCGGGCCTCGGTGTGGGAGGAATGGCGCAGCCGCCAGGGGCCCTTGCGGTGGAAGAAGGCGGCTCCGGCGACGAGGCCGACGACCGCGCCGCCGAGCCGCAGCACGCCTTGGAGGTGTCCGATGTAGAGGGCCATGACCAGGGCGAACGCGACGATGGCGAGGCGGGTGCGGCGGCGCCAGAGGGCGGTGAGGCGATAGCTGAGGACGCCGCCGACGGCGAGGGCGCCGACGCTGGGGGACACGGCGAGGTCACCGGCGAGTTCCTCCAGCCACCACTCTCCTGCGAGGTCACCGAGCTGCACGGCGCCGACGCCGAGGAGGGTGCCGAGGATCTGGCCGCCGAGCAGGGCGGCGGCCGTGCGGGCGACGCCGAGGCGCCGTTCCGAGGGGGTGACCAGGAGCAGGACGATCAGGGTGGAACCGATGTAGCCGCCGAGGCCGGGGCACCAGAGGAGGGAGCTCGCGGGGGTCCACCAGCGGCCTTCGGCCAGCGCCGGGACGCCGACGGCGACGTCGTCCATCCGGTGCCTGCCGGGGCCGGAGCCGAGGCTGTGGGTGACGGCTCCGACGGTCCACAGGACGGCGAGGAAGCCGAGGGTGAAGGGGGCGTGGCGGACGGGGGCGAGGAGCCTGTCGAGGGTGATGCGCCAGCGGTGGCGGGCGTCGCCGGTGACGGGGGCCTCGGGGGGCGGGGCGGTGGGGTCCGTCATGGGATCAGCCCTGTCTGCCGTGCCAGCCAGGGCAGTTGGCGCTCCAGGCCGGGGCGCCAGACCTGCCAGCTGTGGCCGCCGGGGAGCAGGATCCATTCGGCGTGCATCCCGGCCTTGACGGCCGCTTCGTACACCTTCCGCTGCTGGGGGCCGTAGGTGCTGTCGCCGCTCCCGGCGACGAACGCGGCCTTGGTGTCGGGGAATCGCTCCCGGGCGAGCACGTCGAGGGGGTTGACCTTGGCGAAGGCCGCGGCGTCGCCGCCGAACGCCGTGTCCAGGGTTTTCTTGCGGCTGCCGAGGGTGGGGGCCTCCTGGCCGGAGATGTCGTTGACGACGCCGTAGACCTGGGGGGCGTTGACGCCGAGCTGGATGGAGCAGGTGCCGCCGAAGGAGATGCCGGAGATGATCCAGGAGGCGCGGGCGGTGGCGGCCTGGAGGTGGCCGCGGATCCAGTCGGGGACGTCGGTGGCGAGGTAGGTCTGGACGTCGCCGAGCTTGGAGTCGACGCAGAGGGTGTTGGCGAACTGCGAGCCGAGCGGGTCCACGACGACGACCACGGGGGCCAGTCCGCGGTGTTCGGCGGCGAAGGTGTTCATCATGTCGACGAGCCGCCCGGAGTTGATCCAGTCGTCGGGCGAGCCGGGCTGTCCGGCCATGAGGACGAGGACGGGGAGCAGGGGGCGGGGCGTGGCGCGGTAGGCGGGCGGCAGGTAGACGTATCCGCTGCGGGCGTCGAAGTGGGAGACGGTGCCGGGGATGGCGGTGCGGGAGAGGGTGCCGTCCTTGGGGAGGTCCGGCGGTGGCCGCCAGACGTCGGAGACCGTCTTCCCGGCGGGCACCTTGAGGGCGGGTTCGGTGGGTCCGGTGGCGTCGGTGAGGCGAGTGGTCTTCGTCAGCCAGGAGTTGAGGGCGGTACGCGCGGTGGGGTACTGGTCGAAGTGTTTGTTGATCTCAGAGGCGCCGAGCAGGACGACGACCAGGCCGGCCAGTACGGCGCCGAGGCGGCCCTTCCAGCGGAGGGTGGGCATGCGGAAGACCGCCAGGCACACGCCCAGGACGGCGACACCGGTCCAGATCACCACGTCGGTGGGCAGCGGGTCGGGGAAGGGCTGCAGCCAGTCGTCGACGGCCGTACGGAGCAGCCAGGTCAGGAGCGCTGCCAGCAGCACGGCGGCCGGGAGCAGGCGGGTCCACCAGGCGCGCCTGCGGGAGAGGAGCAGGACCGCCAGCGCGCACAGCCCCACGGCCAGCAGGGTGAGCGGGATCCATCCGCTCACCAGGGACCAGTCCAGCGGGCCTGCCGCGATCCGCATGCGTCGCACCACGTCCGTGTGGGGAGTGTGGGTGAACGGGCCGCTCCGCCGCGCGCCATGGCCCCGGTGGGGAGCCGGGCGGCGTCGGGCGCACCGGCTACCCGTTCCACCAGAATGCTACATATCGCATTTTCTCCGGCAACTCGTGCGGCTGCTCCGTACGGGACCGCGCGCCGGGTGCCCGGTCATCACCCGGGACGGCATCCGGTAGCAGGCCGTCCCGGTCGTGCCTATGGTGGGCAGCAATCATGACGCACCACCCAGGCCGGGACGTCGCCCTCCAGGTGCCACGTCTCCCCCACCGCGCTCGCACGCTCGTCGTGGCCGCGTACGTGCTGCTCGCCGGCGCCGTCGTGCTGGACGTGACGACGGATCCGCAGTGGACGCTGTCCCCGGTGCTGGCCACCGCGCCCGTGCTGGCGAGCATCGGCACCCGGCGCGCCGTCGTGCCCCTGACGGTCGGGGTGTCCGCGCTGGTGCTCGTGCCCCTGCTGGCCCTGGCCGACCCCGGGGTGCCGCTGTCCGACCACCTGACCATCGGTGTCACGGTCCTGGCCATCACGTCCATGAGCACGGCGAACGTGGTCCTGATCGCGACGCGGGAGCACGAGCTGGTCCAGTCGCGCTCGGTGGCCGAGGCGGCGCAGCGCACCCTGCTGCGCCCGGTGCCGGAGCGGATCGGGGGGACGCGGACGGCGGTGCGGTATCTGGCCGCGGCGGCGGAGGCCCGGGTCGGCGGTGATCTGTACGAGGCGCTGGTGACGCCGTACGGGACCCGGTTCCTGCTCGGTGACGTACGGGGCAAGGGGCTGGGGGCGATCGAGACGGCCGCCGACGTGCTGGGGACGTTCCGGGAGGCCGCGCAGGTCGAGGCCGACCTGGCCGCGGTGGCGGGGCGGCTGGACGCGGCGATGGCGCGGCGGCGGGGGGATGGTGAGGAGTTCGTGACGGCCGTGCTGGTGGGGACGACGGAGTCCGGTGGCACGGCCGAGGTGGTCAACTGCGGCCATCTGCCGCCGCTGCTGCGGCGCGCGGGCCGGGTGACGGAGATCGAGCCGCCGGTGCCGGAGCCGCCGCTGGCGCTGCTGGGGCTGGTCGGGGACGCGTACCACCGCCGTGTCCTCGCCTTCGGGCCCGGCGATCTGCTGCTGTTGTACACCGACGGGGTGACGGAGGCCCGGGACGCCTCCGGCCGTTTCTATCCGCTCGCCGAGCGGCTGGCCCGGATGCCGGAGGCGGCACCGGAGGACCTGCTGGACCGTGTGGTGGCCGATCTGCTGGCGTACGTGGGCGGCGAGCTGTCCGACGACGCCGCGCTGCTGGCCGTGCGCCGGGAGGGGTGAGCGGCGTGCCGGTTCCCTCCGGCGGGCGAGGCCGGCGCGCGGCTGTCCTCCGGCGCTCCGCGGCCAGCCTCGCCCTGCTGTGCGGCGTGGGTTCCCTGACGGCCTGCGCCTCCGGTCACCACGACGACGCCGGGCCCGCGCGGCCGAGCACCGCCGCGGGCGCCCCGCCGACGGCGGAGCAGGCCGCGCGCACCTTGGTGCGGCTCGCCGCCGAGCGCATCGCGACGGCGGACTCGGTGGCGGCGGCCAAGTGGGGCACCGAGCAGCCGGTCGACGACCCGGTGGCGGAGCGGGCGGTCCTGGACGCGATGGACACGCGTGCCGCGCGGCTGGGTGTGGACCGGGAGGTCGTACGCCGGGTGTTCGAGGACCAGATCGAGGCGGGCAAGGCGGTGCAACGGGCCCTGCACGAGCGGTGGGAGGAGGACTCCGAGCTGCTGCCCGCGCTCCGCCCCGACCTCGCCAAGCAGGTCGACCCCGTGCTGGACCGGCTGGGCGGGCAGCTGCTGGAGGCGATCCGGGGGGCCGAGCCGCTGCTGGCGGGGCCGCGGTGCGAGACGGTGCTGGACCGGGACAAGGCGCTGACGGCCCGTTCGGCGGGCCTGGACGCGGTGCACGGTGACGGCCTCGACCGGGCCCTGGCCCACACCTGCGGCCCCTCGTGACAAAAGCGCGGCGCGCGGCCGGGGCGCGGTGATCGCCCAACAGCCCGCTCGTCCCGGACTCTTGGCCTGGACCGCGTCCTTGTCTAGCGTCGATGCCATGCAGACGATCACCTTGGGCGGGGTGGAGATCTCCCGCGTCGTGGAATGGCACGCACCGATCTCCCCCACCACCGCCGTCTTCCCCTCCGCCGGACCGCGGATGTGGAAGGAACACGAGTCCTGGCTGGCCCCGGACTTCTGGCAGCCGGAGAACGACGCGCTGTCCGTCAACGTGCAGACGTGGGTACTGCGCAGCGAGGGCCGGACCGTCCTCGTCGACACCGGGCTCGGCAACGACAAGGACCGGCCGCACATGGCGGGCTGGTCACACCTGCGGACCGACTACCTCGACCGGCTCGCCGCCGTCGGTGTCCGGCCGGAGGACGTGGACGTCGTCGTCAACACCCACCTCCACTCCGACCACGTCGGCTGGAACACCCGGCTGGTGGACGGCGAGTGGGTGCCCACCTTCCCCCGGGCCGCCTATCTCATCGCCAAGGCCGACTTCGACTACTGGAATCCGGCGAACGACCGCCCCCGGCGCGGGATGCTCGGCGATCTCAGCGTCTTCGCGGCGGGCGGGGACATGTTCGAGGACAGCGTCGCGCCGGTGCACCGGGCGGGCCAGGCGGTGCTCTGGGAGGACGGATACCGCATCGACGCCGGTCTGAGCCTGGAGCCCGCCCCCGGGCACACCCCGGGCTCGGCCGTGCTGCGGCTGAGGTCGGGGACGGACCGGGCGCTGTTCATCGGTGACCTGGTGCACAACCCGCTGCAGATCGCGGAGCCCGACTGCGACACGTGCCTGAGCGAGGATCAGCGGGAGGCCACGCGGTCGCGGCGGCGGATCCTGGAGGAGGCCGCGGACACGCGCGCGCTGGTCTTCCCCGGGCATCTGGCGGGTCACGGTGCGGCGGAAGTGCGCCGGGAGGGCGGCAAGTTCGCCGTCGAGCGGTGGGCGGCCTTCGGCAGGTCGGGCCCGGAATTCGCGTAGGACGGCGGTCGGCCGGGTGGACGCATGTCTACCCGGCCGACCGTCCTGCCCGGTTACTTCGTTCCCGCGATCACTTCTTGCCCTTGATGGCGAAGGGGAGTTCCTGCGAGAAGAACGACTGGTCGCCGTTGCCCACCGAGACCCCCGCTTCCGCGCTGGTCACATCGCGGGGCGCGGAGGCGGCGACCGCCACCCGCAGGCGGTAGACGGCGCTCTCGCCGGGGGCGAGCGGCTTCTTCGAGGTGGAGCGCAGCGCGGCGCTCATGCCCGGGTCGCAGCCGCTGGGGACGAGGTCGACGCGCTCCCAGCCGTGCCCGGCCCGGTACTGCTGGAGGACGAGGTCCTTCGGGGTGAGGGCGTGGCCGGTGCCCCCGCCGTAGGCGAAGTAGGCGGCGCCGAGCGCGGGGTAGGCCCGGTCGGTGGTGTTCTTCACGGTGACGGTGACGTCGCCCGCGGGGCCGCCGCGGGTCAGGGTGGTGTGCTGCTGCCAGCCGCCGACAGAGACGGCGGGGCGGGTGGCCCTGGCGGTACGGGCGGGGCTGCGGTAGGTGTGGCCCTTGCCGTCCTGCACGGAGGCGGTGACGGTGAAGGTGCCGGGCCGGTCGAGGTCCTGGAGGCGCAGGGCCACGGTGTAGGGGTGCTCGGCGCTCGCCGCGGCGGTGACCGGGAAGGTGAAGACGCCGTGCTGCGGGGTGCCCGGGGCGCTGGGGCCGGTGTCGAGGTCGGCCCAGCGGTGCGTCTCCGGCACATAGCGCTGGACGGACAGGGAGTCGGTGTCGAAGCCGTGGCTGTCGACGTCGAGGCGCACGGTGCCCTTGGTGACCGGCGTGCGCAGGGTGACGCCGGAGTGGGTCCAGAGCCCGATGGGCGCCTGGCCCGGGAGGCTGTAGGCGATCTTCTCCGCGGTGGAGCCGATCGCGGCCCGCGTGGGCCGGACGGTGTCCGCGGCGGCTCTGGCGGCCTGCGCGGGGGACACCTGGGCGTCGCCGCAGCCCTCCGCCGCCTTCGTGCCCGCGGCCGGTATGGCCGCGGCCTGTCCCGCCGTCCCGGCGACGAGGGCCAGCCCCGCCGTCAGCGCCAGCGCGGATCCCACGGCGGCGCTCCTCGCGCCCCGCCACCGCCGCCGTGCGACTCTCTGTGTCATGTACCGCCCCCTGCGTCCGGGTTTGTACGCACACTCGTACGTCTCTGGCTTCAGAGATTGCCTTCTGTAGCTGATGGTTCCCTCTGCCGCGCGAAATACCGCGAATTCCTGCGGACGCGCGGCGTGTTGCCCCCGGGGCGTACGGGGGGCGGCCGCCGGGGGCGCGGCGCCCGCCCCGGCGCGTCGACGGGCGCACCGGGGCGGGGCGGTGACCGTACGAGGCCGGACTAGCCGTCCTGTGCCCGCAACTGATGCAGGGAGGCGACCAGTTCGTCCACCTCCTCGGCCGTGTTGTACAGCGCGAGCGAGGCGCGGGCCGCGGCGACTCCACCCACGACTAAAGTCGCGGGCTTCCTGTGTCGCTGGCTAAGTGGTCTGCGTCGTAAATCCTTCGGGGGTTGACTTCGGTGCTGCTTGTAGGCGTGCTCGCACTCAGCTGTTGAGGGCGGTGAGGTGGAGGT
>NZ_JBFBBD010000092.1:0-25318 GCF_040689515.1 Streptomyces sp. NPDC051173 | reverse complement strand
GCGGAACGTCGGACGGGACCTGCTCCAGCAGACCGGCCACGGCCTCACGGTCACCGACATCGCACGCCACGACCGACACCCGCGCACCCAACGCGACGAGCTCCGAACGCAGTTCCTCGACGCCCTCAGCGGCCGGACCACGGCGCGAGACCAGCATCAGATGCTCCGCACCCGCACCGGCCAGCCAACGAGCCACATGCCGGCCCAGACCACCCGTACCACCCGTGACCAGCACCGTCCCCGACACACGCCACAACTCGCCCGGGGCGTTGGACGATACGGGGACCACCCGGCGCCCGAAGACCCCGGCAGACCGGACCGCGACCTCAGCCTCACCGGACCGGAACACACCCGCCAGACGCCCCGCCGAACGCCCGTCCAGAACCTCGGGAAGGTCGACCAGACCGCCCCAGCGGCCGCCCAGCTCCAACGCCGCCACACGACCCAGACCCCACAACTGCGCCTGATCCAGATCCGCCACACGCTCGCTGGAGGTGACAGCAACCGCGCCCCGCGTCACACACCACAACGGAACCGCGATGTCAGCATCGCCGAGAGCCTGCACGAGAGCCAGCGTCAGCGCGACAGCCTTCGGCACCGAGCCGAACACCGCATCCCGGCCGCCCGCGAGCGCCAGCAACGACACCACACCCGCAAAACCGGACTCCGACCGAAGAAGCTCAGCAATCACCTCACGGTCAGCACCGGACACCTCCACCACCACCGGCCGCGCACCACGACCAGCCAGACCAGCCACACACTGACCAACCCACACATCAGCAGCGAACCCAGCCGGAACAACCACCAACCAATCACCCGACAACAACCCAGCCGACTCACCGAACGGCGACCACACCGCGTGATACCGCCAACCGCCGTCGGCAGCACGCGACTCGGGCCGGGTGGACTGCACCCAGTAGCGCTCGCGCTGGAAGGCGTAGGTCGGCAGCTCGACCTGATGGGGGCACGCCGGGGCCAGCATCGCCGCCCAGTCCACGGCGTGGCCCTGAACGTAGACCTGAGCCAGAGCCTCCAGCAGCGAAGCCGCCTCGTCACGGTCCCGGCGCAGGGCCGGGGTGAAGAGCAGGTCCGGGGCGGTGTCCTGGCCCATGCCCGACAGCACGCTGTCCGGGCCGAGTTCCAGGCACGTGGTCACGCCTTGGCCCGCCAGGCACGTCACGCCGTCGGCGAAGCGAACAGCCTCGCGGACATGGCGCACCCAATACTCCGGGTCACACACCTCTTCGGCGGTAGCGAGCACGCCGGTCAGGTTCGACACCAGCGGGATACGCGGCGTCTCATACGACAGCGCCTGAACCGTCTCACGGAAGTCGGCCAGCATCGGCTCCATGAGCGGGGAGTGGAAGGCGTGCGAGACCCGCAGACGTCGTACCCGACGACCTTCGCCCCGCCAAGCCGTCTCCAGCTCCGCCACCGAAGCCTCGAAACCCGACACCACCACCGACAGCGGACCGTTGACAGCGGCGATATCCACATCGGTGTGATCGGCGAGAGCGGTACGGACGGAGGTCTCGTCCGCCTCCACCGCCAGCATCGCCCCACCGGCAGGCAGCGCCTGCATCAGACGCCCACGCGCCGCCACCAACGCACACGCATCCGCCAGCGACCACACACCAGCCACATACGCGGCCGCGATCTCACCGATGGAATGCCCGGCCACATAGTCCGGCTTCACACCCCACGAAGCCGTCAGCCGATAAAGGGCGACCTCCAGCACGAACAGGCCACACTGCGTGAACACCGTCTCATCAAGAGCATCACCACCCTCGAACACAACCTCACGCAACGGCCGTTCCAGCAAACCATCGAACTCCGCACACACCTCGTCAAAGGCTTCAGCGAAGACAGGGAAGGCTTCATACAGCTCCCCGCCCATACCCGGCCGCTGGCTGCCCTGCCCCGAGAACACCACCGCCAGCTTCCCGGGACCCGAAACGCCCCGGACCACGCCAGCGGCAGGCTCACCCGACACCACCGCACCCAGCCCGGCAACGAAACCGTCCAGCTTGTCGCCCAGGACGACCGCACGATGCTCGAACACCGACCGCGCCGACACCAGCGAATGCGCCACATCGACCGACGAGACGGTTTCGTCCCGCGTCAACGACAGCAGCCGCTCCGCCTGACCCCGCAACGCCGCATCGGACTTCGCCGACACCACCCACGGCACCACAGGCAACGAGCACTCCGAAGCAGCCGAAGCCTCCGACTCCGGCGCCTGCTCCACGATCACATGCGCGTTCGTCCCGCTGATACCGAACGACGACACACCCGCCCGACGAGGCCGACCACTCTCAGGCCACGACACGGCCTCGGTCAGCAACTCCACCGCGCCTGCGGACCAGTCCACATGCGACGACGGCTCGTCGGCATGCAGCGACCGCGGCAGCACACCATGCCGCATCGCCAGCACCATCTTCATGATCCCGGCAACACCAGCAGCAGCCTGCGTATGACCGATGTTCGACTTGATCGAACCCAGCCACAACGGCTCATCCGTCGACCGACCCTGGCCGTATGTCTCCAGCAGCGCCTGCGCCTCGATCGGGTCACCCAGCTTCGTACCCGTGCCATGCGCCTCGACCGCGTCGACCTCACCGGCGGTCAGCCCGGCGCTCGCCAGCGCGGCCCGGATGACCCGCTGCTGCGACGGACCGTTCGGCGCCGTCAGACCATTGCTCGCACCGTCCTGATTGACCGCCGAGCCACGCACAACCGCCAGCACCTGATGCCCATTGCGCCGCGCATCGGACAGACGCTCCAGCAGCAGCACGCCGGCGCCCTCGGACCAGCCCGTTCCGTCGGCCTCGGCGGAGAACGGCTTGCAGCGGCCGTCCGCAGCGACGCCTTGCTGGCGGCTGAACTCGACGAACAGACCCGGGGTCGCCATCACGGTCACACCGGCGGCAAGGGCCATCGAGCACTCGCCCTGCCGCAGCGACTGCACCGCCAGGTGCAAGGCCACCAAGGACGACGAACACGCCGTGTCCACCGTCACCGCGGGGCCCTCGAACCCGAACGTGTACGAGATGCGACCCGAGGCGGCGCTGACGCTGTTGCCGGTGAGGAGGTAGCCCTGAAGCCCGTCCGAGGCATCGTGCATCCGGGGGCCGTAGTCCTGGGACATCGCGCCGACGAAGACGCCTGTCCCGCTGTTCGACCGGGCGTCAGGAGCGATACCGGCCCGCTCGAACGCCTCCCACGCGGTCTCCAGCAGCAGCCGCTGCTGCGGATCCATCGCCAGCGCCTCACGCGGCGAGATCCCGAAGAACTCGGCGTCGAAGTCGCCTGCGTCGTAGAGGAATCCGCCTTCACGGGCGTACGTCGTCCCCGGCTTTCCACGCTCCGGCGAGTACAGGCCGGCCAGGTCCCAGCCACGGTCCGTCGGGAATCCGCCGATCGTGTCCCCACCGGAAGCGACCAGGTCCCAGAGCTCTTCGGGCGACCCGATGCCGCCCGGGAACCGGCAGCTCATGCCCACGATCGCGATCGGGTCGTCGTCGACCGCCCCCA
Source organism: Streptomyces sp. NPDC051173 (assembly GCF_040689515.1). Lineage (NCBI taxonomy): Bacteria > Bacillati > Actinomycetota > Actinomycetes > Kitasatosporales > Streptomycetaceae > Streptomyces > Streptomyces sp. NPDC051173. Next base: position 21,784 of record NZ_JBFBBD010000092.1, on the reverse strand, counting down.
CCGGCACCGGGGTGGTCTCCACCTGCTCGACGCCGAGGAGGGAGGTCCTGAGGTGGCGCGCGAGGGCGGTGGGAGTGGGGTAGTCGAACAGCAGGGTGGTCTGCAGCCGCAAGCCCGTGGTGATGTTCAGGCGGTTGCGGAACTCGACGGCCCCCAGCGAATCGAAGCCGAGCTCCTTGAACGTCTGCCCGGCGTCGACGGCTTCCGGCCCGTCGTAACCCAGCGTCGTGGCGACCTGATTGCGTACCAGGCCCAGGAGCAGATCTTCCTGCTCGCTCCCGCCCAGCTCCGCCAGACGCGCGCTGAGCTCGGAAGCGGCGTCGGCCGCCGGTGCGCTCGTCCGCACCTCGGCCGAGGTGTCCAGCCAGTGACGGCTGCGCTGGAAGGCGTACGTGGGGAGGTCTACGCGACGCGCGCCCGTGCCGTCGAAGAGGCCGGCCCAGTCGACGGAAGCCCCGCCGACGAACGCCTCGGCGACGGAGATCAGGAAACGGTCCAGGCCACCTTCGTCGCGGCGCAGCGAACCCACGGCGGTGATGGGTGTGTTGTGGGTCTCGGCGGTCTGCTCGACGCCCATCGTCAGGACCGGGTGGGCGCTGGACTCCACGAACAGGCGGAAACCGTCATCCAGGAGCGCCTGGACAGTTTCCTCGAAGCGGACGGTCTGACGCAGATTGCGATACCAGTAACCGGCGTCCAGAGTGTCCGTCTCCAGCACACCACCGGTCACCGTCGAATAGAACGGCACCGAGGCCGGACGCGGAGAGATACCAGCGAGGTCACGCAGTAGCGCGCTCTCGATCTCCTCCACATGCGCACAGTGCGACGCGTAGTCCACCGCTATTCGGCGGGCACGGATATCGTCCGCCTCACAACCGGCGAGCAGCTCCTCCAGCGCGTCCGTGTCACCGGAAACAACCACCGTGGCAGGGCCGTTGACGGCCGCCACCGCGAGTCGGTTGTCCAGCCGCCTCTCAACCGCCTCCACGTCCAGCGAGACGGACACCATTCCGCCACGGCCGGACAGCGCACGCAGAGCCTTGCTGCGGAGTGCCACCACCTTCGCGGCGTCCTCCAGGGAGAGCGCGCCCGCGACACAAGCAGCCGCTATCTCACCCTGCGAATGCCCGATGACAGCGGCCGGCTCCACACCGGTCGAACGCCACACCTCAGCCAGGGAAACCATCACGGCCCAGAGAACCGGCTGCACAACGTCGACCTGGTCAAGCCAGCCGGCGTCCTCCGCACGCAGCAGATCAGTCAACGACCAATCCACATACGGCGCCAACGCAGCACCGCACTCCGCGATCCGCTCCGCGAACACCGGCGACGAATCCAGCAGTCCGGCAGCCATACCGACCCACTGCGACCCCTGCCCCGGGAACACGAACGCCACACGGCCATCCGCACCCGCAACACGACCCCGCACCACACCCGGAGCCTCACGCCCATCCACCAGAGCGCTCAAACCACCCCGATGCCCCGCCAGCACCACGGCCCGATGCTCGAACACACCCCGAGCAGTCGCCAGCGAGAAGCCCACATCCAGAGGCGACAACTCCCCCACACGCGCGAGCAACCGCTCCGCCTGCCCCCGCAACGCACCCTCGGACTTACCCGACACCACCCACGGCACCACCGACGGCTCGACCCGCGCCGATTCGTCCTGCTGGGCGTGCTGCGGGCCCTCGGTGAGGACGACGTGGCAGTTCGTACCGCCCACTCCGAAGGAGCTGACGCCGGCGGTGCGCGGGGCGTCCGGGGCGGGGGTCCAGGGGTGGGGGTCGGTCTGGACGCGCAGGTTGAGTTCGTCCAGGGGGATGTCCGGGTTCGGCGTGCGGAAGTTGAGGCTGGGGAAGAGTTCGCCGTGCCTGAGGCCGAGGGCCGCCTTGATGAGGCCCACGATGCCCGCGGCGCCCTCCAGGTGGCCGACGTTGGTCTTGGCGGAGCCGACCAGGAGCGGTGTGCCGCTGTCCCGGCGGGCCGCGCCGAGGACGGCGCCGAGGGCCGCGGCCTCGACCGGGTCGCCGACCTTCGTGCCGGTGCCGTGGAGTTCGACGTACTGGGCCTGGGAGGGGTCCACACCGGCCTGCTCGTAGGCGCGCCGGAGCACGTCCTCCTGGGCGGCCTGCCGGGGGGTGGTGAGGTGGGTGCCGCCACCGTCGTTGTTGACGGCGCTGCCGCGGATGACGCAGTGGACGGTGTCGCCGTCGGCGAGGGCGTCCGCGAGGGGTTTGAGGACGACGGCTCCGCCGCCCTCGCCTCGTACGTAGCCGTTGGCGCGGGCGTCGAAGGTGTAGCTGACGCCGTCGGGTGACAGGCCGCCGAACCTGGCGACGCCGACACTGCTCTCGGGGGCGAGGATGAGGTTGACGCCACCGACGACGGCCACCGTGCTCTCGCCGCGGCGCAGGCTCTCGCAGGCCAGGTGGACGGCGACGAGGGAGGATGCCTGGCCGGCGTCGAGGGTCAGGCTGGGGCCGCGCAGGCCGAGGTGGTAGGAGACGCGGTTGGCGATGATGCCGCGGTGCAGTCCGGTGAAGCTGTGCCGGTCGACAGCACCGAGGCCGCGGTGTCGCTGGAGGGTGGCGTAGTCGTCCGCGATGACGCCGATGTAGACGCCGGTGGAGGTGTCGCGGAGGCGGTCGGGGACGATGCCGGCGTCCTCCAGGGCCTCCCAGGTGAGTTCCAGCACGAGGCGCTGCTGGGGGTCCATCGCGGCGGCTTCGCGGGGCGAGACGCCGAAGAAGCCCGCGTCGAAGTGGTCCACCTGGCGCTGGTCCAGGAAGCCGCCGCGCCGGGTGCCGGAGGTGTCCCCGTCCAGGTCGTCCGCGTTCCAGCGCTCCGCGGGGACCTCGGTGATCGCGTCGACGCCGTTGCGGAGCATGTCGCGGAAGGCGGCCGGGTCGGGCGCCCCGGGGAGGCGGCACGAGAGTCCGACCACTGCGATCGGAGCGTCCGCCATGTTCGGGCGGGCGGCCTCGGAACCCTTCATGTGCGTGACTCCCTGGGGGACCAGAACGTGGGACGCCGAGCGCGACGGAACTGCGCTCCCGGCTCTATGGGCGTGACAGTGATTGCTTTGTCGGTGTGGGGGCGCTCGCGATGCCTGGCGGTGCCGTCGGCACCGGGCGGCATCCGCTGACGCGTGCCGACGATGTGCCGACCCGTCCCGGGTATGCCGGGATCACCCTGTCGCGGCCTGCCGAGGGGCGCGTAGAGGGGTACGGGTGTGTGTGGGCGGCGGGGCCGCGGCGGGCCTGCCCGAAGGCGGGGCGCGCCGCGTGTCCCCGGCCGGTGTACGGCCCGGTGGGGGCTTAGTAGATGCCCTCGGGTGCCGACCGGACGACCTGCAGCGGCCGGACGTTGGCGACGCCGTCGCAGGGCCAGGCGTCGCCTGTGTCGTACCGTACGGCGAGGTCGCGTTCGAGGATGTTCGGCAGGAAGAGGTCGTCGTGCATGACGGTGAGCCGGACCTGGCCCTGTTCGCCGTAGCCGACGACCTTCGACCAGTCGTCCTTGTCGACCACGGCCATGGTCACCTGCGGGTAGTTGGGCAGGTAGGGCATCAGCGCGCCGTCGTTCTCCAGGGGGAGGCCGACGGTGTTGCCGAAGGTGTTGGCGTAGGTCACGACGACCAGCCCGCCGCCGAGCGCCTCGTGGAAGGCGCGGCGCATGGCGGGGGTGGCGTGGGTGCCGCTGAGGCGCACGCCCTTCAGTTCCGCCACCAGTTCCGGTCTGGCCTTGATGAGGGCCTGGAGGAGCGCGGGGGTGGTGACGAGGTAGTCGACGGGCTGGCTCTCCAGGACGGCGGCCATCTGGTCGATGAGGTGCGCCGTGTACTCCTGGGCTTCCTTCAGCTTGCCGTTGCGCAGCATGCGCTTGACCCAGCGGGGGTCGAAGTCGATGCCGTACACGCGGCCGTCGTAGAGGTCCGCGAGGTCGGCGGCGCCGTGGCCGATGAGGTGGGGGCCGCTCGGGGTGGCCTGGAGCCAGACCCGGCCGGGCTCGAAGCCTTCGCGCTCGATGATCCAGCGGCGCCAGGCGGCGCGGTGCTGGATCATGGGCTCGGTGTAGAAGACGCGGCAGGGGCTGCCGGTGGTGCCGCCGGAGTCCCAGATCCGTCCGGACAGCGGGCGGGGCAGCGCCTGGGGTACCAGGTCGGTGGGGTCGAGCGTGCGCAGTACGCCGAGCGGCATGGGGCCGAAGGCGGTGAGGTCGGCGTAGCAGGTGATGTCACCGGGGGCGACGCCGATCTCGGCGGCGCGCTTCAGCCAGTACGGGGCGCCGGTCTCGGGGTCGAGGTGGTGGCGGACGATGCGGCGCGTCCAGGCGTCGATGTCCTGTGCCAGCCATTCGTCGACGAGCGGGGTCACGTCCTTCATGGTCATCCCACCACCGTTTCGCCGGTGGGGAGTTCGATGCCGAAGTCGTAGACGGCGGTCATCGCCTCGAAGACGTGGTCCGGGGACTCGACGTGCACGACGGGGAAGGAGGCGCTCTGGAAGGTGCCGAAGGCGGCGGGGCCGAGGACCAGGCCGAGCTCGGTGCCGGCGTCCTCGAGGCTGCCGATCATGTCGGCGACGTTCACGGGGTCGGTGGGGTTGCGGCGGAAGAGGTCGCGGATCTCCTCGCCCGTGGTGAGTGCCTTGCGTTCCATGCAGGAATGGACGGGGACGCGTGGGTCCTTGAAGGCCATGGCGTCCAGCGTCGGTGCGAGGAAGTCGCTGACGTGCTGCTGGAGCGGGGAGTGGAAGGCGGCGCCGTGGTCCTCGGAGACGTGCAGGGCGCCGGCGGGCAGGGTGGTGCCGAACTGGTCGAGTGCGGTGCGGTATCCGCCGAGCAGCACCATGCGTTCGTTGCCGTTGCCGACCCGTCCGAGATCTGCGGACAGATATACGTCGGTGACGTCGGCGAGCAGGGCCGCGGTGTCCGTGTCGAACGGAATGCGGAGCATGGCGACGGCTTGCCGGGGGCTGCCGGGCGGGGGCGCGGGAACTTCCCGCAGTCGCATCAGGAGGGTGAAGAGGTCCTGGCGTTCCACCGCGCCGGCGAGAGTGGCGGAGACGAGTGCGCCGAAACTGAGGCCGGATACGGCGGTTGGTGTAATTCCGTATTCCGCGGCGAGCACGTCGGCGATTCCGAGGACGGCGGCCGCCTGGCGAATGGCGCCGACTCCCTGGCGGTGTTCCTGTCCCGGCTGTCGTTGTTCGTGGAATATGCGGTCGACGTCGATACCGGTCCACTCCGCGATGTTCGCGTAGGTCTGCTGCACGCTCGGAAAGAGTTCGTACAGCTCCGCGCCGGCTCCCGGCTGATCGTTCATGCCGCCGTCAAGAATGTATGCAAGCGTCATTCAGGCCCCCGTTCCCGCTCTCTCCTCCGGACAGAGCGATGCTGCATCGCGGCGGGTCCGTTGAGACTTCCCCGGAGGACCCGCCCGCGCTCCCACTCTACAAACTTTCGTAGTTCACGCGACTGTAACCATGGTCACACCCATATACGTGAAGCATGAACGACCGCACGACAGGTAATTGGTCCATACCGGAGTTGACGAATAGTATGGACCTTTCACCTTCAAGTGCTGTGCCGTACCGACCCGTTCACGACTGTGTGCGGGCGGCTCCCAGCTCCTCCCAGATCCGGTCCAGGGAGTCGACGAAGCCCTCGACCTCCTCGGCGGTGTGCACGGCCCCGGGCGCGACGCGCAGGATCTCCTCGCCGAGCCGCACGCTCGGCGCGTTGATCGCCTGCACATAGATCCCATAACGGTCGAGCAGCAGCGCGGACATGCGCTTGCACAGGGCCTCGTCCTTCACCAGGACGGACACGATGTGCGTCTGGTCCGAGATGAAGGGAATGCGCCGTTCCGTGAGGAGTTTGTGCATCAGCTGCGCGTTGTCCCACAGAAGGGAGCGTTCGTCCTCGGACGACCGCAGGTGCCGTACGGCGGCGAGGGCGCCCGCGGCCACGGCGGGCGGCAGCGCGGTGGTGAAAATGAAGGACCGGGACAACATCCGCACGGCCTCGATCACTTCCGCCGGACCGGCGATGTAGCCGCCGTTGGTGCCGAAGCCCTTGGCCAGCGTGCCCATGATGACCGTGAAGTCGTCGGCGATGCCCTCCCGTGCCGCGATGCCGGCGCCCTCCGGGCCGTACATGCCCACCGCGTGCACCTCGTCGAGGAAGGTCATCGCCCCGTACCGCTTCGCGATCTGGGCGATCTCGGCGAGCGGCGCGATGTCGCCGTTCATCGAGTACACGGACTCGGCGACGATGAGCTTGGGCACGTCCGGGTCGGCGGCCGCGAGCAGTTCTTCCAGGTGGGCGGTGTCGTTGTGCCGGAAGATGTGCTTCCGCGCACCACTGTGGCGCAGGCCGTCGATGATGGAGGCGTGGTTCAGCGCGTCGGAGAAGACGACGCAGCCCTCCAGGCGCCCGGCGATCACGGACAGCGCACCGTCGTTGGCGGTGTAGCCGGAGCTGAAGAGGAGGGCGTCCTCCTTGCCGTGCAGCGCGGCGAGCTCCTTCTCCAGCAGCACGTGGCAGTGGTTGGTGCCGCCGATGTTCCGCGAACCACCGGCGCCCGCGCCGTACTTGTCGACGGCCTCCTTCATGGCGTCGAGGACCGCGGGGTGCTGCCCCATGCCGAGGTAGTCGTTGCTGCACCAGACGCTGATCCTGGCCGCGTCACCGCCGCCGCGTACGCTGGCCGCGGGGAAACGGCCGGCGAGCCGTCCGATCTCCAGGAACTCCCTCTTGCCCCCGTCGGAGCCTTCGGTGAGACGGGAAAAGAGGTCCAGATATGGGGTCGTCACGTCTGCTCGCTTTCGAGGCCATCTGGTGAGTGGGTGCGCGCCTGTGCGCGAATGCGCCGTGCACGGCTGCGGAGACTGCGTGGCGCCGGGTGCGGGGAGTCAGGGATCGCCCGCCGGAAATCGCGGCGCGCCGTCCTCGATTCGAGGAGGCCGGGGGAATTGACCTCTGTATATCACCGTTCGTTGCCACCGTCCAACTGCCCGGACGGTGACCGCCAATCGGCGCACCGTAAAGCGGAACTGCCGCCTCGATCACGAAACTGACGAGGCATCAGAAATGGTTGCCAGGTCATCGCCAGTATGTGATCCTGCCCCGAGCAAACCGGTTCGGCGCAGTGGAGATTCGATGTCTACGAACGAGAATTATGTCCGCCGGGTCCTTGAGGCGCTGGCGGGCGCTCCGGACCGGATCGCCCTGTGGCGGGAGGGCGAGGAGTACACCGCGGGCCGGTTCTCCCGGACGGTTCTCGCCGCGGCGGAATTCCTGCGCCGGCACTTTACGGAGGGCGAAACTCCGATTGTGGCGGTGCTGACCGTCACCAATAGCCCGGCGACCATAATTCTGCGTTACGCGGCGAACCTCGTCGGGGCCACCGTGGTGCATCTGCACTCCACGAACGCGGTGGACCCCAACGACCAACTGACCGCCGCCGCACGGCTGAAGATCCTCGGGGCGACCGGGGCGACGTTCCTCGCCGTCGACAAGGAGAACGCCGACACGGCCCGCGAGCTGTGCGACCGGCTGCCGCACGCGCCGCGGCTCGCCGCGCTCGGCGACCTCGGCCCCGATGTCCTGGACCTGACGGCGGGCGACCCGGATGCCATCGACCTGGACGCGATCGAGGCCGACCCCGAGCAGCCCGCCGTGGTGCTCTACACCAGCGGCACGAGCGGCGCGCCCAAGGGCGTCACCCTGCCGTACCGGGTCCGCAGCCTCTATCTCCTCGCGGGCCTCCAGGCCCCGGCCCCGATCGTGTATCTGTCGACCCTGCCCGTGAGCCACTCCAACGGCTCGGGCGCCGACCTCGCCCTCGCCTCCGGCGGCACGGTCGTCCTGCACGACGGCTTCGAACCGGGCGATGTCCTGCGCGCGGTGGGACAGCACCGGGTCTCCGCGCTGACGCTCACCCCGCCGCAGCTGTACATGCTGGTCGACCACCCGGACATCGCCGGTGCCGACCTGTCCAGCATCAAGATCATTTCCTACGGCGGCTGTGCCGCGTCCCCCGCGCGACTCGCCGAGGCGGTCGAGGTGTTCGGCCCGGCGCTCCTCCAGTTCTACGGGACCACGGAGACCAGCGGCATCACCGTGCTCATGCCGCAGGACCACTTCGACCCGGAGCTCCGCGCCACCGTCGGCCGCCTCACGGCCGAGGTGCGCATCCTCGACCAGGACGCCCGGCGCGAGCTCCCGCCGGGCGAGACCGGCGAGGTGTGCGTACGCACCCCGTTCACCATGCTCGGCTACTGGGGCGACCCGGAGCTGACCGCCGCGACCGTCCGCGACGGCTGGGTGCACACCGGCGACCTCGGCTCCCTCGACGAACGCGGCTATCTGCGCCTGCACGGCCGGATGGGCGAGGTGATGAAGACCAACGGGATCAAGGTCCACCCCACGGACGTCGAGAACGCCCTGCTCTCCCACCCCGAGATCGCCCAGGCCGCCGTGTACTGCGTCGTCGACGGCGACGCCGTGGAGCACATCCACGCCGCGGTGGTCGCCCGTACGGACGGAGCCGTCGGCTCCGGTGCCCTGATCGAGCACGTCGCCGCCGAGCTGTCCCCCAAGCACGTACCCGCCGTGGTCACCTTCCATGACGCCCTGCCGCTCACCGGCGCGGGCAAGCCTGACAAGCAGGCGCTGGCCGCGCGGCACGCGGACGCGGCATGACCCTCACCGCCGCGTCCATCCTCGCGGAGTCGGCGCTGCGGCGCCCCGGCCACACCGCGCTGGTCTTCGGACCCGAGCGGTTCACCTACGCCGAACTGTGGGACGCCGCCCGGCGCTACGCGGCCGTGCTGCGGGACCAGGGCGTTCGCCCCGGTGACCGGATCGCCCTGCTGCTGCCCAACTCGCCGCACTTCCCGATGGTGTACTACGGCGTGCTGGCCCTCGGCGCCGTCGCCGTCCCGGTGCACGGCCTGCTGCGCGCCGACGAGATCGTCCACGTGCTGCGCGACTCGGAGGCCGGGGCGCTGGTGTGTGCCGAGCCGATGCTCCCCCAGGGCGCCGAGGCCGCGCGGGCCGCGGAGGTCCCCCTGCTCACCATCATGGAGGAGGCCGACAGCGGATCGCCGCGCCTCGACGTCCTCGCCGAGCGGGCGGAGCCGCTCGACCGCTGCGAGCCGCGCGCGCCCGAGGACCTGGCCCTGGTGCTCTACACCTCCGGCACCACCGGCCGGCCCAAGGGCGCGATGATCACCCAGCTCAACCTGGTGATGAACGTCAGCACCACGATGCGCTCGCCGTTCGACCTCGGCCCCGACGACGTACTGCTCGGCTGCCTGCCGCTCTTCCACACCTTCGGCCAGACCTGCGGCATGAGCGCCTGCTTCCTGGCCGGCGGCACCCTCGTCCTCATGAGCCGCTTCGACGGCCCCGGAGCCCTCGAACTCATGCTGGCCGAGGGGTGCACGGTGTTCATGGGCGTGCCGACGATGTACCTCGCCCTCCTCGACGCCGCCGCCCACGAGCCCCGCCGCCCGCCGCTCGACCGCGCCTTCTCCGGCGGCTCCGCGCTGCCGGTCAAGGTCCTCGAGGACTTCGAGGACGTCTACGGCTGCCCGATCTACGAGGGGTACGGCCTGACGGAGGCGTCACCGTGCGTCGCGTACAACCAGAAGGCGTGGCCGCGCAAGCCCGGCACCGTCGGGCGGCCGATCTGGGGCGTCGAGGCGGAGATCGCCGCCGCCGACGTGGAGGGCCGCATCGAGCTGCTGCCGGACGGCGAGGTCGGTGAGATCGTCGTGCGCGGCCACAACATCATGGCCGGCTACCTCAACCGGCCGGAGGACACCGCGGCCGTCCTCGTCGACGGCTGGTTCCGCTCGGGCGATCTGGGTGTCAAGGACGCCGACGGCTATCTGACCCTCGTCGACCGCAAGAAGGACATGGTGCTGCGCGGCGGCTACAACGTCTACCCGCGCGAGGTCGAGGACGCGCTCATGCACCACCCGGCCATCGCCCAGGTCGCCGTCATCGGCGTCCCCGACGAGGTGTACGGCGAGGAGGTGTGCGCCGTGGTGCGCACACGGCCCGGCGCGCGGCCCGGACCGGCGCTCGCCTCGGACATCGTGGCCTGGAGCAGGCAGCGGGTCGCCGCGCACAAGTACCCGCGCCTGGTGGAGTTCGTCGACGCCTTCCCGCTCGGGCCGAGCGGGAAGGTGCTGAAGCGGGAACTCACGGCGCGGTTCGCCGAGCGGCGTGCCGGCCTGACGGACGGGAGCGGCTGACGTCAGCCGCGAGCGGCGGGACGGAGGCGGGCCCCGAAGGCCGTGAGGTCCTCGGTCAGTGCGGCGGTCACCTTCTCCCGCTGCTCGTCGAGGTAGAAGTGGCCTCCGGCGAACGTCCTGATCCGGAAGTCGGAATCGGTGTGCTCCGCCCACCGTTCCGCTTCCCGCCCGCTCACCTGCGGGTCGGTGTCACCGGTGTAGACGACGAGGGGGCAGCTCAGCGCCGGGCCCTTCCGGTAGGCGTACGTCTCCACGGCGGTGTAGTCGGCGCGGAGCGCCGGCATGATCATCCGTACGACGTCCTCGTCGTCCAGGAGAGCCGAGGCGGTCCCCTCCAACTCGCGGATCCCCGCGAGGAGTCCCGCGTCGTCCCGCAGACGCGTCGTCGGCCGGCGGGCGGGGCCGGGTGCCTCGCGCCCCGAGACGATCAGCCCCAGGAGCCGGCCGTCCGACTCCGCCTCCAGCCGCCGCGCGGTCTCGAAGGCGAGCGTGCCGCCCATGCTGTGCCCGAAGAAGACCATGGGCCGGTCGCCGCGGCCGCGCAGTGCCCGTGTGATGCCCCGCACCAACGCGTCGACGCTGCTGAGCGGGGGCTCGGACCTGCGGTCCTGCCGCCCCGGATACTGCAACGCGACCACCTCGGCACGGGCCGAGAGCGCGGCGGACAACCGCAGGAAATAGCTGGCCGAGCCGCCCGCGTGCGGAAAACAGACCACGGTGACATCGCTGTCCGGACCGTCCGGCGAAGAGTGGAACCGCCTGAGCCAGAGCCGCCCCGACTCCTCGATGCCGTCCATGAGTTCCCGCCCGTCCTGATCGCCCCGTCGAACGCGCCCGACGACGCGCGCTCCGGGGCCAACCCTCCCGGACGGCCGCCTGATGATCAAGGCATCCGCTGTGAGGGGAACACCTCACTTCCGGGCCGCGCGAAGCGGGAAGCGGTCCCCCGGAGCACCGCCACCGCTCCGCTCGATGCCCTCGGCGCCACCGCCGAGGACGGTGTCCCCGGCGCCGGCGGTGGGGCGTCGAGCCCGGTTGAGCCGCCAGTTTCCACCGGACGGGCAACGGCCCGGGCTATGACGCCCTCCTCCGCGTGGTGGGGAGGAGGATCAGGTGCGTGCCCGGACGGCCCGCGCGGCGGCCGTTGGCGGTGCGGTAGACGTCGACCGGTCCGGCCGGACGCCAGTGCAGGCCGAGGCGCTTGGCGGTGTACATCGCCTGGTCCGCGCCGCGCAGCAGCTCCGAGAGCCCGGCGCCGGGCCTGCGGCCGACGCGGCACAGGCCGATCGACGCGCGGGGCGAGAGGGTGACGGCACCGGTGTCGAGCGGGGCGGAGAGCCGGGCCGAGAGGCCGTACGTCAGCTCGCCGTCGAGGTCGGTGTCCGGAGCGAGGCGGATCACGGCGGTGTACTCGTCGCCGCCCAGCCGCGCCGCGAACCCGCCCCGTTCCCGGCACCACCCGTCGAGCCGCCGCCCGACGGCGGCGATGACCTGGTCGCCCACGGCGTGCCCGTGGGTGTCGTTGATCTGCTTGAAGCCGTTGAGATCGAGGAGCAGCACGGCGGCGTCCGGGTGTTTGACGGCCCGCCGCGCCCGGGAGGTGAATTCGTCGCGACACATGAGGCCGGTGAGGGGGTCGGTGCGGGCGGTGCGGAGGCGGCGGACGAGTATGAGCGCGTGGGCGGCCCAGCCGACGGCCGGCGCGGCTATGGGCAGGGCCTGGACGAGGAGGTTCATCGAGGGACACCTTCCGAACAGAGAGCTGGCCCGCCACGGCTTCGCGGTCGGCGCGTGCGGGCCGGTGTGTGGTCCGGTCATGCTGGAGATCCCCCCTTTCCGCCTGCTCGGTGCGAACTCGACTTCCGCATAGGGGTGTTCGGATGCGGGAGCTACCGCGTCTGGCGGGTCGCGCCCGTTCCGGTGCAGGCTGTCCGGATGGACAAGGACCTCTCCCGTGTCGCGCTCACCCCTGCCGCCACCGAGCTGATCCGACGGCTCCGGGAACGGCACGGGCCGTTGATGTTCCATCAGTCCGGAGGCTGCTGCGACGGCAGTTCGCCGATGTGCTATCCGTACGGCGAGTTCCGTACGGGTGGGTCCGACGTGCTGCTGGCCTCGCTCGTGGTGGAGGGGGTGGCGGAGCCGGTCGGGTTCTGGATGTCGGCGGACCAGTTCGAGCGGTGGCGGCACACGCATCTGACGGTGGACGTGGTGGCGGGGCGGGGCAGCGGCTTCTCGCTGGAGGCCCCGGAGGGGGTGCGCTTCCTCGTCCGGTCCCGACTGCTGACGGACGAGGAGGCGGGGGCCCTGGGTTAGCCCCGGCACCCCGCCCTACGACGCCGCGTCCACCAAGGACAGCATGCGCAGCCGCTCCGGCGGGCCCGGCCGGGCGTAGTACCAGCCCTGCGCGGTGTCGCAGCCGAGGATCCGCAGGTGTTCGGCCTGCGTGCCGGTCTCGACGCCCTCGACGGTCACGGACAGGTCGAGGGTGTGGGCGAGGGAGACGATGCCCTCGACGATCTTCACGTCGACCGGGTCCGCGGGCGCGCGCTGCATGCCACGGGTGAAGGAGCGGTCGAGCTTGAGCGTGCTGACGGGCAGCCGGCGCAGGTAGGAGAGGTTGGAGTAGCCGGTGCCGAAGTCGTCGAGTGCGATGTCCACGCCCATGTCGGCGAGTTGGCGCAGCGGGCGCAGCTCCCCCTCGTCGGCGCCGATCAGCGCGTTCTCGGTGACCTCCAGGCAGAGCGCGGACGGGGCGAGGCCGGACTCCTCCAGGACGGCGACGGTGTCGGCGACGAGGGAGGGGTAACGCAGCTGCGACGGCGAGAGGTTGACGTTGACGCGCATGGGTGCCTGTCCCGAGCAGCCCTCCTGCCAGGCCCGTGCCTGCCGGAGCGACTCCTGGAGGACCCAGCGGCCGAGCGGCACGATCAGGCCGGTGCTCTCGGCGAGCGGGATGAACTGGTCGGGGCCGAGCACGCCGTGGACGGGGTGCAGCCAGCGCACGAGTGCCTCCGCGCCGCGCACGGCACCGTCGGCGAGGCCGACGAGCGGCTGGTACTCGATGAAGAACTCGCTGTTGTCGAGCGCCGCGGGCAGGCGGTTGGTGAGGCTGTGCCGGGCGATGACCCGGGCGTCGGAGTCCGCGTCGGCGAGTTCGTAGCGGTTGCCGCCCGCCGCCTTGGCGCGGTACATCGTGATGTCGGCGCTGCGCAGCACCTCCGCGGCGCCCAGTTCGCCGGCGGCGCCGTCGACGATGCCGATGCTGGCGCGTACGGACAGGTCGCGGCCGTCGAGGCGGATCGGGCGGGAGAGGGCGGCCAGCATCCGGCGGGCGAGGGCGATGGCGTCGGCCTGGGCGGACGGGCCGGTGAGCAGGGCCACGAACTCGTCGCCGCCGAGGCGGGCGACGAGTTCGGCGGGGGCGGTGGCGCAGGCGCGGAGCCGTTCGGCGACGGCGACGAGGAGTTCGTCGCCGACGGCGTGGCCGAGGCTGTCGTTGACGGCCTTGAAGCCGTCGAGGTCGAGGTAGCACAGGCCGAAGCGGGCGGTTCCGCCGTCGTCCGCGGACGCGGTGAGGGCGCGGTCGATGCTCTCGAAGAACAGGGTGCGGTTGGGCAGGCCGGTGAGGGCGTCGTGGGTGGCCTCGTAGCGCAGCCGCTCGTGGAGGAGCCTGCGCTCGGTGATGTCCTCCATGAGCGCGAGCTGGTACTGCGGCCGGCCGTGGGCGTCACGGAGGAGGGCCACGGACAGGTCGGTCCACAGGACGCTGCCGTCGCCGCGGTAGTAGGGCTTCTCGACGCGGTAGTAGTCGCGTTCGCCGCTGATGAGTTCTTTGTAGAGGCCCCAGACGTCGGGTGAGTCGTCGGGGTGGACCATCTCGCCGACGTTGCGGCCCATGACGTCCTGGGCCATGCCGCCGAACATCCGGGTGAGGGCGTCGTTGACGTCCATGATGCGGCCCTCGACGTCCGCGATGCCGACGCCGATGGCGGCGCCCTCGAAGACGGCGCGGAACCGGGCCTCGCTGGTGTGCAGGGCCTTCTCCGTCTCGGCCTGCGCGGCCAGCGCGGCGCGGGAGAGGGCCTCCTGCTCGGCCAGGGTGCGCTCGCGCAGGGCGCGGGCGAAGCCGGCGGCCAGGGAGTGCTGGAGGCGGGCGCAGCGGTCGCGGGCCTCGGCGGCGGAGAGGGCGCCGCCGGGCGGGCAGTAGACGAGGAGGTAGGAGTCGACGGCGCCGAGGATCAGCGGCAGCGCCTCGGGGTCGGTGCAGTGGGCGGCCACGAGCGCGGCCCCGACCTCGGCGGCGGCCGTGGGGTCGAAGGGGCGGGCGCGCAGGGCGGCGCCCAGCCGTCCGGCGAGGGGGACGAGGTGATTCTCGAACTCGGCGCGGGTCAGGTGGGTCGTCGTCGCCGGATAGACCGTCCGGCCCCAGATCGCGGCGAAGCGCTTGAGGCTGTCGTCACGGACGAGGTCGTCGCCGTGGCGCGCGAGGGAGGCGAGGATCCCGAGGGCCCGGCCGTCGGGGCCCTGGAGGCCGGGGCCGCCGGGGCCCTGCGGGTCGGCGGCAGGCTCCGTCGCCGGTTCCGGTTGCCGGCCGCGGTGGGCATGGGTGTTGTGCCCCTGGGCGCGGGAGCCGTACGGACCGGCCGGTTCCGCGCGGCCCTCGTCGCAGCGGGGGTCCTCGCCGGTGTCGCCTTTCCCCGGGCTGCTCTGCTGTGCGGGACAGTCCGGTTCGCGGCCGCCGCGTACGCAGAACCCGGCGGCCCTGCCGAACGTGGCGTCCAGGGCCGTCGCCCCGCTTCCGGGGCTCGGCCCGGCACCGGCCCTGCCGCCGGTTCCGCTTGCGGTTCCGTTCGAGATCTCGCTCACGGCTTGCGCCCCACCCCGGCGAAGCCGACGTACATCGCTGGGTCGTCGCCCGGGTCCCCCGCGCGGCCCCCGGCCGGGGCCTCGGGCCGCCACATCGGCATGGGCACCAGGCCCGGCTCGACCATCTCGAAGCCGTCGAAGAAGCGGGCCACCTCGCCGTGCGAGCGCATCAGCAGGGGGGAGCCGACCCCGCGGTAGACGCCCTCCACCCGCTCGCCCTCCTCCGGCTTGATCGGGCCGCTGTCGGTGGTGGCGTGGGTGAGGACCAGCAGACTGCCCGGGGCGAGCGCGTCGCGCAGCTCGGCGACGGCGCCCCACGGGTCGTCGCGGTCCTCCATGAAGTGCAGGACGGCCACCAGCAGCAGCGCGACCGGCCGCCGCAGGTCGAGGAGTCCGGCGACCTCCTCGCCGGCCAGGATGTCCGTCGGCGCGCGCAGGTCCGCGGCCGCGATCGCGGCGCGCGCGTTGCCCGCGAGGACGGCGCGGCTGTGCGCGACGGCGACCGGGTCGTGGTCGACGTAGACGACGTGCGCGCCGGGGTCCGCCTCCTGGGCGATCTCGTGGACGTTGCCGAAGGTCGGGATGCCGGAGCCGATGTCGAGGAACTGCGTCACGCCCCGGCCGACGGCGTAGCGCACGGCCCGCCGCATGAAGGCCCGGTTGGCCTGCATGACCTTCGGCAGGCCGGGGAAGGCGTCGATGGCCCTGCGTCCGGCCTCCCGGTCGACCTCGAAGTTGTGCGAGCCGCCCAGGTAGTAGTCGTAGATGCGGGACACGCTCGGCACGGAAAGGTCGATGCCCTGGGGGGCCCAGGTGGGACGCTCCATCAGTCTGTCTCTCCAGCTCATCGAACGGACATGTGAGCAGAGGCTACTGATCGCCCGTTCGAATGGAAGAAGCAAGTGGAAAACTGCGATCCGCATTTAACCGCGATTCGCCCCTGCTCCTTGCGGGTGCTCCCCCCGAAGTACCCCAAAACCACTTTCGCACGTGAGATGCATCTCTCCCACTTCCCCCATCACATACCTCTACGGCCACAACGGGCACATGCGCAACCCTTTGCACCGCCCTCCCTCGATTTGATCATGAATTGCGCGGGTTCAGCACCGGGGCTCCCGCCACATCGGCCACATCAACGGGCCCTCGGGGAGCTCCACGGCGGTACCCGTGAAGACGAAGCCGAGGCGCTCGTACAGCCTCTTGCTGCGCGCGTTGCTCGCCTCCAGATAGGCGGGCGTGCCCTCCCGGTCGCAGCGGTCGAGCGCCGTCGTCAGCAGCGCCCGGCCTCGGCCCTGGTTCCGGCGGCCGGGCGCCGCGACGATGACCGGCAGATAGTGGTGCGACCGGCCGACGGGGTGCACCCGGGCCGTCAGCTCGCCGACGATCCGCACGCGCTCGTTGTCCCGGTCCGCGTCCACGAGCCGGTCACCGAGGTCGTCCTCCTCCGCGCCGTCCCCCGCGGCCCGCACCGGCAGCCACAGCGCGGCCGCCGAGAGGTCGTCCGTCACGTCGACCCAGCCGTCGCGCAGCGCCGCGTCCAGATAGACGCCGAAGAATTCCGGCTGCACGGCGCGCCGGTGCTCCTCGTCCGGGAAGACCCAGCCGCTGACCGGGTCGGCCATGAACGCCTCTCCGATCAGCCGGCGTATCTCGTCCCGCTCCCCCGCGACGGCCCGGCGGATTCTCGGTACGGCGGCGGTGTCCTGATCCACGGTCACGGATCTTTCCCCTCGTACGGAATGACGTGACTCTCACGTCCGCGTCGATCGTACGGACCGCTGGAGCGCGCCGTCGGCACGAATGCGGCACCGCCTGAATGGCCGCTGAATGAGCCGGTATTCACCGGCACATGAAGATCAGCGCACTCCGACAGCGGCCAGTGCCCGGCACTGCGCGGCCGACGGTTCGGCCGGGAAGTAGAGATAGCAGATCCCTCCCGTGCCGCTCTTGACCTGCCCCTGCGCATTGCGGCGCTTCGTCCGCAGCCAGATGTTCTCGAACTGGCGGCGTTTGTAGACGTGCCGGACCGCGGTGTCCGTCGCACTCGCCGGGTCATTGGCCACCACATCGCCGCCGTGGGTGAATCCGACGACACACATCAAGTGGCCCGCGGTGCCGTAGCCGGCGCCGTCGAGTTCGGAGGCGAGGAAGGACTGCGAGGTGATCACGGGAATTCCCGCGTGGATCAGCTTCTCCACGTCGTTCAGGGAACGCAGCCGGGTGACCACCGCCTGCATGTCGCGGTACGTCGCGGCATAGGCGGCGTTGAACGGCCAGTTGCCGCAGCCCTGGTACTGGTAGTCGTAGGTGAAGCGGGCCGCCTGGCACACCTGCGGGTCGGCGTACGCGCGGTCCACCCAGGCGAGGTCCGCGGCCGACGGCGCCCGGCCCCAGTATTCGACGGCCATCTGCGAGGAGGTCGGACTGCACCACGCCTCGCCGCCGTTGTCGTACTGCGGGTACTGCCCCTTGTGGATCTCCTGCGAATAGCGCGGCACCCTCAGCTCGCGCCCCGCCCCCACCCCCGGCACCGAGGCGGGCACGGTGAAGCGGTCGGGGACGTCGGAGCCCATGGCGCCGAGCCGCCACACCGTGGGCGTCAGGCCGCTGCCGGGCCTGCGGAGGAGGGTGAGGCGCAGTTCGTACGAGGCCAGCCGGAGGCCCGTCGCGGGAGCGTCGACGGCGAGGGTGTCGGTGGAGACGCTGCTCCTGCCGTCCTTCTGCCCGTCGACGGAGGTGCGCCGGATGTCCCCGGCCGCGTCACCGGCGGTCCAGCGGCCCATCACGTACCAAGGGGTGTGGCCACCGCCGGTGTAGGCGCAGCGGAGCTCCACCTGGAGCCAGGTCCCGGACGGCGCGTGGGCGTTCCAGGAGGTGACGATCTCGCTCGCGGGGACGGGCAGCCGGTGGACGGGGCCGGTCCAGGTCGCGTACTCCCAGGTGGCCGTCGTCCCGGTGTGCGGGTCCTGGTGGTCGAGGGTGCCGGCGGGGCGGTCGATGACCAGGCCGGGGCGGTGGCCCGTACGGGGCCGGGTGCCGTGGGCGGTGCCGTGCCGCCAGTCGGCGGGGGTGAGCCAGGCGTGGTAGTCGATGGTTCCTCCTCCCGAAGGGGCGGCGAAGGCCGGGCCGGGGGTGGTGACCGCGGCGGCGGCCGCGCCGAGTGCGGCGGCCAGGACGGTGCGTCTGCTGGACATAGTGGTGATCCTTGAAGTCGGGCGCCGGTGGGGGTGGCGAAGGGCTTTTCCCCGGTCCCGCCCCTTCCCGAAACGGGAGGGCTCCGCCCCGGATCCCCGCAACACGCTTCGCGCGTTGTCCTCAAACGCCGGACGGGCTGAATTTCACGGACCGTGGCTCGTCATCTGCGGGCCGCAAGCTACGAGACTATGGGCCTGCAGGCTACGAACCACTGTCCGCACACCCAGCCCGTCCGGCGTTTGAGGACACGCCCGAAGGGCGTTCTCCGCCGCAGGCGGCAGCCGGCCCGCACCCGGCAACGCCCCACAAGCAAAGCGCAGCGCACCGCATAACGTGAGCCCGTGAACGACCGCGCACTCCACCCCCTCGCCCGAAAGCTCCGCACCCTCCCCCCATCCCTCGGAGAGGTGCGGCTCGTGGCCGTCGACGGCCACGCGGGCTCCGGCAAGACCACCTTCGCCGCCCGCCTCGCCTCCGCGCTCGGCGGCGCCCCGGTCCTCCACCTGGACGACCTCGCCACCCACGAGGAGCTCTTCGGCTGGACCGGGCGGCTGCGCTCCTGGGTCCTGGACCCCCTGGCCCGCGGCGAGACGGCCCGCTACCGCGCCTACGACTGGGTGGCCCGGCGGTTCGCCGACGAGCGCGAGCTCCCGCCCGCGCCGGTCGTGCTCGTGGAGGGCGTGGGAGCCGGCCGCCGGGAGCTGCTCCCCCATCTGGCGTGTCTGCTGTGGATGGAGTTGACGGATGAAAGCTCGTGGGAAAGGGGTCAACTCCGTGATGGTCCCGAACTGACCGATTTCTGGGACGGCTGGAAGCGAGCGGAGCAGCGCCACTTCTCGACGGACCCGACGCGCCCGCGCGCACAACTCCTGATTCTCCAGTGCAAGGAGGGGTACGAGGTGCTGCCGGGACCCCGAGAGCGCCCATGAACCGCCCTCGCGCTCACGCTCGGTGAGCAACCGGGGCGGGTCCGCCGGTCGTCCTCGACCGATCCCCGCCGAGTGCGCCAACTCCGCTTGACCGAGGGGGCGTACAGGACTTACGTTCTCATTAGGCGGCTGACGCAAGTCGCCGCAGGACGCGAAGCCCCCGGTTGTTCCCCCGTGATCGGGGGCTTCGTACTTTCCACGTCACCCCCTTTTGAGCACTTTGCTCCACTGTCCCCTTCACACTGGGTGACCATCTTCCGGAGCGCTTTCCGGCCCCTCGGGTTCGCCCCCGCGCCGTGAACAGCGGTGCCACACCCTTCGGCCCCCGCCGACCACGCAGGTACGATGCCAGTCGGCACACCTCACTCCGGCGTGTCGGCACACTGGTCAACTCCCGTCCACAGCACAGCGGTTCGGCAAGGCGCGCCAGGCAATCGCCCGGCTGCACGCTACGGGGGCAGGGTTTGTGGGGGACGTGATGGATTTCGGCATGCAGGGCCCACCCGCCCCGGCCGATCTCGCCTGGCTGCGCGCCGTCGACGCCTACACCATGGGCGCGTACGCGCAGGCCGAGGAGGAGTTCCGGGCCGCGGTCCGGGCGGATCCCGGCATGGCCGACGCCTGGCTCGGCCTGCACGCGCTGCGCGCCGAGACGACCACCGCGCTGCTGCGCATGCACCGCCACCGCGAGCGGTTCGGCGAGCAGCGCACCCGCCACCGGCGCACCCTCAACTCCTGGTACTGGCTGGGCTGGTGGGTCCAGCCGGTCCTGGAGAGCGGTCGCGACCTGCTCCTCGCCCACGCCTCGCACTGGCTCGACGGCCGCCATGTGCCCGAGCTGGACCGGGCCCTGGCCGACTGCCCGCCCGTCGAGACCGACCCCCAGGCCCGCTTCCTGCACGCCTGCCGCGCCTACCTCGTCAAGGACTGGGAGCAGCTCGTCCGGCACACCGAGCCGCTGCTCGACGACCCGCTGCTGGGCATCGAGGCCGGGCTGTTCGGCGGCATGGCCCGGGTCCGCCTGGAGATGTACGGACAGGCCGAACCGCTGCTGTCCGCCGCCCTGATGCGCTGCCGCAGCGAGCAGCCGCAGCGCAAGGAACTGCGCTACTGGCTGGCCCGCGCCCACGAGGGCACCGGCCGCAGCGCCGCCGCCCTCCCCCTCTACCGCGCCGTGCACCGCGTCGACCCGTCCTTCATGGACACCTCCGCCCGGCTCACCGCCATCGCCGACGGGGACGGCCTGGACGACCACCTGGACCTGGCCCCGGTGTCCTCGGGCGGACCGCCGGGCCCGGGCACCGAGGGCCCCGCCGACACGTCGGGCGAGCCGGATTCCCTGTCCGCGCCGGACCCCCTCGACGGCCGCGACCTGCTGACCGGCACCGGCCCGGAGCCCACGGGTACGGCGCAGGCCGGCCCCGACGGCGTACGCCGGATGTCCCGGATCCCGGTGCCGCAGCAGTCCGTGCCCCGGCCGGTGCCGGGCCCCTCCGACCCCGTGCTGCTGGCGAAGGCCCTCTCCGAACTGGAGCGGATGGTGGGCCTGGAGCCCGTCAAACGGCAGGTGCGGGCGCTGTCCGCCCAGCTGCACATGGCCCGGCTGCGGGCGGGGCAGGGGCTGCCGGTGCAGCCGCCCAAGCGGCACTTCGTCTTCTCCGGCCCCTCGGGCACCGGCAAGACCACCGTGGCCCGCATCCTGGGCCGGGTCTTCTACGCCCTGGGGCTGCTCGGCGGCGACCACCTGGTCGAGGCCCAGCGCGCCGACCTGGTCGGCGAGTTCCTCGGGCAGACCGCCGTCAAGGCCAACGAGCTGATCGACTCGGCGCTCGGCGGGGTGCTCTTCGTCGACGAGGCGTACAGCCTCTCCAACTCCGGCTACAGCAAGGGCGACGCGTACGGCGACGAGGCCCTCCAGGTGCTCCTCAAACGCGCCGAGGACAACCGCGACCGGCTCGTCGTGATCCTCGCCGGCTATCCCGAGGGCATGGACCGGCTGCTCGCCACCAACCCCGGCCTGGGCTCCCGCTTCACCACCCGCGTGGACTTCCCCAGCTACCGCCCCCGCGAACTCACCAGCATCGGCCAGGTGCTGGCCGCGGAGAACGGCGACCAGTGGGACGAGGAGGCGCTGGAGGAGCTGCGCAGCGTCAGCTCCCACGTCGTCGAGCAGGGCTGGATCGACGAGCTCGGCAACGGCCGCTTCCTGCGCACCCTCTACGAGAAGAGCTGCGCGTACCGCGACCTCCGCCTGTCGGGGTACGCGGGCACCCCGACCCGGGACGACCTCGCCACCCTGCGCCTGGCGGACCTGATGCAGGCGTACGGCGAGGTCCTCTCGGGCCCGGGCTGGTCCTCCCCCCGCCGCGAGTCCCGCGACCCACAGGACCCGCCGTGACGGTGCGCTCGCCGCTGGGCGACGCCTGATCCCGACTGCCCCGCCGCTGCCGCCTGCGGCGGGAGCTCCCTGCGGCAAAGATCTCACGGCTTTGCCGGAGGGGTATGACGCGGGAATCGCCG
>NZ_JBFBBD010000091.1:0-25971 GCF_040689515.1 Streptomyces sp. NPDC051173 | reverse complement strand
CCGCGCTCGACGTCTACCGCGCCCTGCAGCCTCAACGCCCTCAATCGCCGGACGGGCTTGGATGGTGCGGACCGTGGCCAACGCGCGGTTCGGGGGTCTGGGGGCTTGCCCCCAGTTTCGGGAAGGGGCGGGTAGGGGAAAAAGCCTGCCGCAGGCGCCAGCCACCCGCACCCCCCCGATTCTCAGCCCCCGCTCAGAAACATTCGCTAGCCTGCCGCAGGCAACAAGCCCCCAGAACCCAGGCAAAAGGGAGGATTCCGCGATGGGACGCGCACTGGCCCGAGTAGCAGTGATCGTCAGAGCACCCGCCGCATGGCTGTGGTGGCCAGGCCTGCTGAGCGCGGCCGTCGGCGCGCTCGTCCCCGGGCTCACCGGGCGGCGGATCGGGCTGCTCGCGGGGGCGGGTCTCTTCCTGATCGTGGCCGGCGCGGTCTTCCTGGCCCGGCGCGGCCGCTACCGGGAGCTCGCGCGCGGCGCGTCCCGCGCGGGCAAGGCGGTCTTCCTCCAGGACCGCCGGGTGACCGTGCGCAACTGGCGGCGCGCACGCCGCTGGTGGCTGCTGGCCGCCTTCCTCGCGGCCGTCGGCTCGTCCTTCGCGGTGCCCGCCGCGGGCGGCCTCGCGCTCGCCGGTGCCGGTGCGGGCCTGTGGGCGAAGGCGCTCTGGATCGGCGGGCTGGAGCGGGACGCCGAGACGCTGTTCTGGGTGCGCGCGGAGTGGGCGCGGTCGGCTCCCGCCGCCGGCTACCTCACCACCGGGCTCGCCGCGGGCGACGCGCTGCCGGGCGGTGCCCGCCGCCGTGGCCGTGGACCGGGCCGTACAGGCGGGGCGGCGGTCAGCGCAGCGCGCTGAGTCCCGTGGCGTGGGCGGCGCCGCTCTCGGTGACCAGCTCCTCCAGGCTCTGCGGGGCGCGCACGGTGGCGAACCGCGTGCTGCCTTCTGCCGACGCGTAGCCGTAAACCCCCGGGCGGGGGAGCGAGTTGTACGCGAAGTGGTTCGAGAAGTAGTACGCGCCGGTGTCCAGCAGTGCCACGTGGTCGCCCGGCTCCAGCGGCGGCAGCGGCCGGTCCACGGCGATCAGGTCGCCCGCGAAGCAGCACGGACCGGCGACGGTCTGGGGCACGGGGCGGCCCTGTTTGGGGCGCCCCTGCGCGTCGTACGCCACCACCCGCAGCGGCCAGGACTCCGGCGCGAAGACCGTGCGTGTGGCCACCTGCGCGCCCGCGTGCGTCACGGCGATCCGGCGGCCGCCCGCCGTTTTGGTGTACTCCACGCGGGCCAGCACCATGCCGCTCTTCGCGAGCAGTGACCGGCCGAACTCGGTCACCACGCCGTAGCGGCCGTCGAACAGGCCCGGCACCGTGGCCGCCAGCAGCCGCGCGTACTCCTCGAACGTGGGCGTGACCTCGTCCGACGCGAAGTTCACGGGCAGGCCGCCGCCGATGTCCAGCGTCCGCACCTGCTGCCGGCCCACCGCACGGTTGATCTCCTCGGCCAGGTCGTAGGTGTCCCGTACGCCCTCGGCCATCAGCGGGAGCGGGCAGCCCTGCGAGCCGACGTGGGCGTGCAGCCGGGTCAGCCACGGCCGTTCCGCGAAGGCCCGCACCAGCCACTCCCGCGCCCCCTCGTCCCGCAGGGCCACCCCGAACTTCGAGGTCGCCGTGGCCGTGCTCAGGGCCGCGATGCTGCCGGTGCCGATCTGCGGGTTGACCCGGACGCCGATGGGGGAGGCGGTGGGGGCCTGTGCCGTGAGCCGGTCCAGGCGGGTCAGCTCCTGCCGGTTGTCGGCGTTGACCGCGATGCCGTGGGCGAGCGCCTCGCGCAGCTCGTCCGCCGTCTTGGCGGGGGAGTCCAGGACGACGCGGTCCGGGGGGACCCCGGCCCTCAGTGCCAGGGCCAGTTCGCCGGGGCTGGCGACCTCGCAGCCCACGCGCTCCCCGGCGAGCAGGTGGAGGACGGGGACCAGGGGCGCGGCCTTGACGGCGAAGGTGTGCAGGGCGGTGCGGGGGAAGGCGGTGTGCAGGGCGGTGGCGGCGTCGCGGATGCCCCGGACGTCGAGGAGGCCGGCGAGCGGCTCGCGGGGGCCGACGACGCCCTGGGCGACGGCTTCGCGTACGGCCTGGTCTCTGGCGGTCATGGGGTTCCCTTTCGGCGGCTCCGTACTGATTGCCCCGAAGTCGCGCGGCGAATACCGGCGGCGGCGACTTCCGTTTCCGGGGTCCGCGCCTGTTGACTGGTGGTATTCACTGCCACAAGATGTGAAGCGTTCTATTCAAGGTTCTCTTCAGATCACCGGCGCTCCACGGAGTGCCGCCAGGGAGGCAGGGCCCATGTCCGGACCGCGACCCGTCCGAGCGCCGCGCGGCACGCAGCTGAGCACGCTGGGGTGGCAGCAGGAAGCCGCCCTCCGCATGCTCCAGAACAACCTCGACCCCGAGGTCGCCGAGCACCCGGACAAGCTGGTCGTCTACGGCGGCACCGGCAAGGCGGCCCGTGACTGGCGCTCCTTCGACGCCATGGTCCGCACCCTGGAGACGCTGAAGCAGGACGAGACGATGCTCGTCCAGTCCGGCCGCCCGGTCGGCGTGATGCAGACCCACGAGTGGGCCCCGCGCGTCCTGATCGCCAACTCCAACCTCGTCGGCGACTGGGCCAACTGGGAGGAGTTCCGGCGGCTCGAAGCCCTCGGCCTCACCATGTACGGCCAGATGACGGCCGGTTCGTGGATCTACATCGGCACCCAGGGCATCCTCCAGGGCACGTACGAGACGTTCTCCGCCGTCGCCGCCAAGAAGTTCGGCGGCACGCTCGCCGGCACGATCACGCTGACCGCCGGGCTCGGCGGCATGGGCGGCGCCCAGCCGCTCGCCGTCACCATGAACGACGGCGTCGCGCTCTGCATCGACTGCGACCCGCGCGCCATCGAGCGCCGCATCGAGCACCGCTACCTCGACGTCAAGGCCGACTCCCTCGACCACGCCCTCCAGCTCGCCGTCGAGGCGCGCGACGCCCGCCGCCCGCTGTCGATCGGTGTCCTCGGCAACGCGGCGGAGCTCGTCCCGCAGCTGCTCGCCATGGACGCCCCCATCGACATCGTCACGGACCAGACGTCCGCCCACGACCCGCTCGCGTACCTCCCCGTCGGCGTGGACTTCGACGAGATGGCCTCGTACGCGGCCGAGAAGCCCGCCGACTTCACCCAGCGGGCCCGGGAGTCGATGGCCCGTCACGTCGAGGCCATGGTCGGCTTCATGGACGCCGGGGCCGAGGTCTTCGACTACGGCAACTCCATTCGCGGCGAGGCCCAGCTCGCCGGCTACGACCGGGCCTTCGCGTTCCCCGGCTTCGTGCCCGCGTACATCCGGCCGCTGTTCTGCGAGGGCAAGGGCCCCTTCCGGTGGGCGGCGCTGTCCGGCGACCCCAAGGACATCCACGCCACCGACAAGGCGATCCTCGACCTCTTCCCCGAGAACGAGTCCCTCGCGCGCTGGATCAAGATGGCGCAGGAGCGCGTCCACTTCCAGGGCCTCCCGGCCCGTATCTGCTGGCTCGGCTACGGCGAGCGGGACCGCGCGGGCGAGCGCTTCAACGACATGGTGGCCTCGGGCGAGCTGTCCGCGCCGATCGTCATCGGCCGCGACCACCTCGACTGCGGCTCGGTGGCTTCCCCCTACCGCGAGACCGAGGCCATGCTCGACGGCTCCGACGCGATCGCGGACTGGCCGCTGCTGAACGCCATGGTCAACGTCGCCTCCGGCGCGTCCTGGGTCTCCCTCCACCACGGCGGCGGCGTCGGCATGGGCCGCTCCATCCACGCGGGCCAGGTGACGGTCGCCGACGGCACGCCGCTGGCGGGCGAGAAGATCCGCCGCGTCCTCACCAACGACCCGGGCATGGGCGTCATCCGGCACGTGGACGCGGGCTACGACATCGCGGAGTCGGTGGCGGAGGACCGCGGGGTCCGCGTCCCGATGCGGGAGGGTGAGACCGCGTGACGGAGGACCAAGGCCGGGGTTCCGTGAATCCAGCCCGTGGGGGCACCTCCGGACGGAGTCTGGGGGAGTTTGAGGACAGCGCGCGAAGCGTGTTGCGGGGGTCTGGGGGCTTGCCCCCAGTTTCGGGAAGGGGCGGGGTAGGGGAAGAGCCCGCCGCAGGCGCACCCGGCGCGCGGCGCGCAACCCCCAGCCCAGGGGCTCCCTCCTTCCACGAGATGTGGCGCGACCTCGCCCCCATCGGCCGCGCCGCGGACTCCGGCGGCTACCGCCGCTACGCCTGGACGGAAGCCGACGCCGACTGCCGCGCGTGGTTCCGCGCGCAGGCGGAGACCCGCGGCCTCGCCTACGAGCAGGACCGCAACGGCAACCAGTGGGCCTGGCTCGGCGACCCCACCGCGGGCGACGCCGTCGTCACCGGCTCGCACCTGGACTCCGTCCCCGACGGGGGCGCCTTCGACGGCCCCCTCGGCGTCGTGTCGTCCTTCGCCGCGCTCGACGAGCTCCGCGCCCGCGGGGCCCGGCCGACGCGCCCCCTCGCCATCGTCAACTTCGGTGACGAGGAAGGCGCCCGCTTCGGGCTCGCCTGCGTGGGCTCGCGGCTGACCGCCGGGCAGCTCACGGCCGAGGCGGCCCACCGGCTGCGCGACGCCGACGGGCTGTCCCTGCCGCAGGCCATGGAGCGCGCCGGACACGACCCGGAGGGCATCGGCGCCGATCCCGAGAGGCTCGCCCGCATCGGCGCCTTCGTCGAACTGCACGTCGAACAGGGCCGGGCCCTCGCCGGCACCGAGCACCCCGTGGGCATCGCCTCCGCCATCTGGCCGCACGGCCGCTGGCGGTTCGACTTCCGCGGCGAGGCCAACCACGCGGGCACCACCCGCCTGGAGGACCGCCGCGACCCGATGCTCACCTACGCCAACACCGTCCTCGCCGCCCGCAAGAAGGCCCGGCTCGCCGGCGCCCTCGCCACCTTCGGCAAGGTCGGCGTCGAGCCGAACGGCGTCAACGCCATCCCTTCCCTGGTCAGGGGCTGGCTCGACTCCCGCGCCGCCGACCAGGACACCCTCGACCTGGTCGTCGCCGAGATCGAGAAGGCGGCCGTGGAGCGCGGCGAGCGCGACGGCATCGACGTGACGGTCACCCGCGAGTCCTTCACCCCCGTCGTCGAGTTCGAGCACGCCCTGCGCGACGAGCTCGGCCGGATCCTGGCCAAGGCCGGCCGCGCGGAGCTCCCCGTCCTGGGCACGGGCGCGGGACACGACGCCGGAATCCTCTCCGGAGCCGTCCCGACCGCCATGCTGTTCGTACGCAACCCCACGGGCGTCTCCCACTCACCCGCCGAAACGGCGGCCGAGGACGACTGCCTGGCCGGGGTGACCGCACTCGCCGACGTACTGGAGGGCCTGGCGTGTCGCTGACGAGGCAGACCTACTGGGCGGAGCACGCCCTCCTCGACACCGGGGTCGTGCCCGGCGTGGTCGTGGAGACCGGCGACGACGGCCGGATCGCGGCCGTGCGCCGGGACGTGCCCGCCCCGCCGCCCGGCGCGGTGACCCTGCGCGGGCTCACGCTCCCCGGGCTGGCGAACGCCCACAGCCACGCCTTCCACCGCGCCCTGCGCGGCGTCGTCCAGGCGGGCCGCGCCACGGCCGCCCCCGCGCGGGCCCACGGCGGGCAGGCGGCAGAGGCGGCCGAGCGGACGCCCGGCAACTTCTGGACCTGGCGCGAGGTCATGTACGGCGTCGCCGACCGCCTCACCCCCGAGAGCTACTTCGCGCTCGCCCGCGCCACCTACGCCGAGATGGTCCTCGCCGGCATCACGGCCGTCGGCGAGTTCCACTACCTTCACCACGCCCCCGGCGGCGGGCGCTACGACAACGCCAACGCCATGGGCGAGGCACTGATCGCGGCCGCCGCCGACGCCGGCATCCGCATCACCCTCCTCGACACCTGCTATCTCTCCTCCGGCTTCGGCGCGGAGCCCAACCAGCACCAGCTCCGCTTCAGCGACGGCACCGCCGAGGCGTGGGCGGAGCGCGCCGCCGCGCTCAAGGGCGACGGCAACACCCGGATCGGCGCGGCCGTCCACTCCGTACGCGCCGTGCCCGTCGACCAGCTGGGCACCGTCGCCGCCTGGGCGCAGGAGCGCGAGGCCCCGCTGCACGTCCACCTCTCCGAGCAGACCGCCGAGAACGACGCCTGCGTCGAGGCCCACGGCTTCACGCCCACCGCGCTGCTGTCGGACCACGGCGTGCTCGGGCCGCGCACCACGGCCGTCCACGCCACGCATCTCACCCCTGGTGACATCCGCCTCCTCGGTCACTCGCACACCGGCATCTGCATGTGCCCCACCACCGAGCGGGACCTCGCTGACGGCATCGGCCCTGCCCACCGGCTGCAGAGCGCGGGGTCCCCGCTGTCGCTGGGCAGCGACAGCCACGCCGTCATCGACATCCTCGAAGAGGCGCGCGCGATGGAGCTGGACGAGCGGCTGCACTCCCACACCCGCGGCCACTGGACGGCGGCCCAGCTGCTGCGCGCGGCCACCGCCGACGGCCACGCGGCCCTCGGCTGGGACGACGCGGGCCGTATCGAGCAGGGCGCGCTCGCCGACCTCACCACGATCGCGCTGGACTCCGTGCGCACCGCGGGCCCGCCGCCGCACCTGGGCGCCGAGACGGCCGTATTCGCGGCGACCGGCGCGGACGTGCGGCACACGGTGGTCGGCGGCCGCCACGTCGTACGGGACGGGGCCCACCAGCTCGTCCCCGACGTGCCGGGCGCTCTCGCGGAGTCCATCGCGGCGCTGCGGGACTGACACCCCTGACACCCGGGCCATCCCGGGCGGGGGCCCGCCGCCCCCGCCCGGCCCCCGCGCCCGCCCACGAACCGAACCAGCAGAAGCCGAAGGAGAGCCACACCCCCATGGCGACCACGGTCATCACCGGCATCAGCAACCTCGTCACCAACGACCCCTCCCTCGGCGCGGGCCCCCTCGGTCAGATCCAGGACGCGGCGGTCGTCGTCGACGGTGACCGCATCGCCTGGGTCGGTGCTTCCAGCAAAGCACCCGCCACTGACAACCGCGTCGACGCCGAGGGCCGGGCCGCGCTCCCCGGCTTCGTCGACTCCCACTCCCACCTGGTGTTCGCGGGCGACCGCACCGCCGAGTTCAACGCCCGCATGTCCGGTCAGAGTTACAGCGCGGGCGGCATCCGCACCACCGTCGCCGCCACCCGCGCCGCCACCGACGAGGCGCTGGAGGCCAACCTCCTGCGCCACATACGCGAGGCGCGGCGCCAGGGCACCACGACCCTGGAGACCAAGTCCGGCTACGGCCTCACCGTCGAGGACGAGGCGCGCGCCCTGCGGATCGCCGCCGCCCACACCGACGAGGTCACCTATCTCGGCGCGCACATCGTCCCGCCCGACTACGCCGAGGACCCCGCCGGGTACGTCGGCCTCGTCACCGGCGCGATGCTCGACGCCTGCGCCCCGCACGCCCGTTGGGTCGACGTGTTCTGCGAGAAGGGCGCCTTCGACGGCGACCAGGCCCGTACGATCCTCACCGCCGGTGCGGCGCGCGGCCTGATCCCCCGCGTCCACGCCAACCAGCTCACCTACGGCCCCGGTGTCCAGCTGGCCGTCGAGCTGGGAGCGGCCTCCGCCGACCACTGCACCCACCTCACGGACGCCGACGTCGACGCCCTCGCGAACGGCGGCACCGTGGCCACGCTGCTGCCCGGCGCGGAGTTCTCCACACGCGCCCCCTGGCCCGACGCGCGCCGGCTGCTCGACGCGGGCGCCACGGTCGCGCTGTCCACGGACTGCAACCCCGGCTCGTCCTACACGAGTTCGGTGCCCTTCTGCATCGCCCTCGCCGTACGCGACATGGGGATGACCCCCGACGAGGCCGTCTGGTCGGCGACGGCGGGCGGCGCGGCGGCCCTGCGGCGCACCGACGTCGGCCGCGTGACCCCCGGCGCCCGCGCCGATCTCGTCCTCCTCGACGCCCCTTCGCACGTGCACCTCGCCTACCGGCCCGGCGTCCCGCTGGTCTCGGCGGTCTGGCGGGGCGGCGTGCGGGAGGTCTGACCGTAGGGGCGCCTCAGGGTGACCCCTCAGGGTGGCCTCCAAGGGGCCTCTAAGGGTTGGGCGACGCGGAATCCTCCCTGGTCATGAGCGCGTTGGGCGCGGCCGCCGCATAGGTTGACGGAGTATCAGCCAGCCGCCACCGAGAGGCATCCGATCATGCGCCGCAGAACCGCCGTCGTCTCCGTAGTGCTCGCCGCCGCGGCCCTCGCGCCCGCCGCCGGGCCGGCCGTCGCCGCCGCGCCCGCCGCGCCTGCCGCCCGTGGCGCCGACCGGGCCGCCCTCCAGCACGCCCTCGACGCGGTCGTCGCCCAAGGCGTGCCCGGAGCGGTGGCCGAGGTGCGGGACGCCGGCGGGGTCTGGCGCGGCGGCAGCGGCGTCGCCGACCTCGCGGACGGGCGGCGCGCGCAGGCCGGGGACCGGTTCCGGGCCGGGAGCGTGACCAAGAGCTTCGTCTCCGCCGTCGTCCTCCAGCTCGTCGACGAGGGCGAGGTCCGCCTCGACGACCCCATCGGCCGCCACCTCCCCGGCCTCGTCCCCGACGGCAAGGACGGCGCGCCCGTCACCGTACGGCAGCTGCTCGATCACACCAGCGGGATCCCCAACTACACCGATGTGCTCCAGAAGCGGCCCGACCCCCTGCGCAGCCTTCAGCACTCCCACTACACGCCCCGCGAACTGGTGGACATGGCCCTGAAGGAGCCGCGTACGTTCGAGCCCGGCGAGGCGGGCAAGTGGGCCTATTCCAACACCAATTACGTCATCCTCGGCATGCTCGTCGAGAAGCGCACCGGCGCCACCCTGGACCAGGCCATCACCCGGCGCATCATCCGCCCGCTCCACCTCACCGGCACCTCGATACCCACCTCCGAGCGCCTCGCCGGCCCGCACCTGCACGGCTACGAACAGTTCCCCGGCGAGAGCGCCCCCACCGACTACGCCGACTTCAGCCCCACGGCCTTCTGGGGCCCCGGCAACCTCGTCTCCACCACCGCCGACCTCAACCGCTTCTACCGCGCCCTCGCCGGCGGCAAGCTGCTCCCCCCGCACCTGTGGCGCGAGATGAACACCCTGCACGACACGGACCGCGGCGAGACCCGCAAATACGGCCTGGGCCTGGAGAGCAACTCCGCCTACTGCCCCGGCGAGAAGCCGGTCTGGGGCCACACCGGCAGCGTCCCCGGCTACAACACGTTCAGCTTCACCTCGGCCGACGGCAAGCGCCAGATCACGCTCGCCCTCTCGAAGGACATGACCAAGACCGAGCAGGCCGACACCGCGGCCCTGAAGGTCTTGTCCACAGCTCTGTGCACGAAGTAGCCCCTGCCCCACGCGTCACACGGGCGGGACGACGTCCGGGCCGATCGCCGGGGTGTCGTCCTCGTGCTCGTCCTCGCACGGCAGGAACCGCCGGCAGAAGATCCCACGCCCCTTGCACGCCGGGCACGTGTGGGCCGCCGACATCTCCCCGGCCTGGCCGGACTGACTCACGTAGAGCGTGAGCGCCTGGTAATACCCGCTTCCCCGGCACCCCTTGCAGAACTGATGGGGGCCGGTGCAGCACTCTTCGCTCATGCCGGTGATGTTCCTCCGAGAGGGCGCTACGCCGTGGTGCTTCGTCCTCGACTCCTCCTATCCGCGTACGGGCCCCGTCACGCGTGCACCGCCCGCCGGTGCGTTTCGAGTTGCCGGTTCAGGTCCTGGACGACGTCGAAGCGACCCTCTCGGGCCTCTCTCGCACGCCCCAGCAGGATCCTCGAACACGCGATGCACGATCGTGAGGGCGGCGGCGCGGTGCCGGTCATGCGCGCCCCCGGCTACGGGCGTCGACGGCGGCCACGCCCACCCGGAGCGTGTCCCTCCGGGTGACGGCCCGGACGGTCTCCCGACCGGTCTCCCACTCCCGCCCGCCGTGCGGGGGCCGGAGGAAGACGCGGGTCGGCGTGGTCTCCATGACCACGCCGATGCGGTCGCTCTTTCCGTCCAGCATCAGCGTTCCGGGCTCGGGGGTCCCGTCCGGGTTCGTTCGCTCCTGCGCGGAGCTCTGTGCGTCATCCATGGCGGTACCGTCACGCACTCCGGAAGGGGAACCCATCCCAAGGCCCTATAGGGCGCCCTATATTCGGATGGTGAGGGATCACGTGGTGGACGTCTGGGCTCATCCTCAACTGGTGGCGGCGGTCGCGGGGGAGGACTGGGGCGACGTCCTGCGGACGTACCGGAAGCTCACGCGCATCAGTCAGACGAAGGCCGGTGAGCTGACCGGGCTCGCGCAGTCCGACGTGTCCGACATCGAGCGCGGCCGGCGGCGTGTGACCTCTGTGGAGGTACGTCAGCGCATCGCCTCCGGCCTCGGCGTCCCGCCGGAGCTGTGGACGCTCGCGGGGGAGCGGCCCGACGCGGGCGCCGTCCCGGGCCTGCGGCTGCCGGACTCCGCTCCGGACGCGGACCTCCTCGCACGGGTGACGAGCGTGGTCGACGGCTCCGCGCGCGTGGACACCGCCACCCTGGACTGGCTCGACCGGCTGCTCGCCGAGCACCGCCGGGCGGAGGACGTGATCGGCTCACGCCCGCTGGTCGACCTCGTGCGCGGCCAGCTCCGTACCGTCATGGACCTGCACGCGAGCGCGCGCGGAGCCATGGCCGACCGCCTGGTGCTGCTCGCCTCGGAGCACGCCCAGTTCCTCGCGTGGATGGCGCAGGACCAGGACGACACCGCGACCGCGCTGGCCTGGTACGACCGCTCCCACGAGTGGGCGCTGGAGGCCGGGGACGCGGACATGGCGGCGACGACCCTCAACATGAAGGCGCACATGGCGTGGTCAAAAGGCCGCGCCGCCCGTTGCGTGCGGCTGGCCGAGGCGTCGCGGTGGTCCGCGCCCGGCAGCTCCCTGGGTGTTCAGGCCATGGCCGTACAGATGGCGGCGCGTGGGCACGCGCTGAACCAGGAAGCCGACGAGGCGCGCCGCCTGCTGGACGAGGGCCAGAAGCTCATGGCGCTCGCCGCCGAGCGCCCCGAGGACCAGCCGCCGTGGATGTACTTCTACGACGAGACGTGGTTCACGCTCCAACGAGGCATGGCCGAACTGCACTTGCGGGGATGGTCACGTGCGATCGAACAGCTCACTGCCGGGCTCGCCGCTCTGCCCGACAGCTACCGCCGCGACGGCACCTGGTACCGCGCCTGCCTCTCCCACGCCCTCGCCGGCGCGGGAGAGCCGGAGCAAGCCCTCTCCGTCGCCCTGGGCTCCCTCAACGACGCCGCCGCGGTCGGGCGGCCGCACGCGTGGAACGAGCTGCATGCGACCGCCACCCTGCTGTTGCGGCGGGGGGCTACGGAGGGGCGCCGGCTGGCCGTTGCTCTCGGCGAGTACGGCTGACGTCGCAACCGTCAGCGCAGGATCCCCTCCAGGAACTCACCGCTCAGCCGCGCCACCGCCAGCACGTCCAGCTGATAGTTGACGTACCGGCCGCGCCGTCGAGCCGTGATCAGGCCCGCCTTCTTCAGCACGCCCAAGTGGCGTGAGACCTCCGGTGCGCTGATGCCCAGGATGCCCGCGAGTTCGCCCGTCGTGTGCGGCGCGCGGGCCATGCTGCGGCAGAGCTGGATGCGGACCGGGTGGGCCAGTGCCTCCAGGCGCAGTTTCAGGAGCTCGACCGAGGCCGGCGGCGGCAGTTGGGGCGAGCCGATCGGATAGTGGACGACCGGGCGCCAGCCGGGGCGGTGCAGCACCATCAAGTGCGGCCACCCGAAGCGCGACGGCACGAACGTCAGACCCGCGCCCACCGCCGGGTCCACGGCCGACGTGTGTCCCTCCGTCAGTTTGTCGATACGGATGAGTCCGCCGCCGTCCTCCAGGGTGACCGCGGGGGAGACCTCGGCCAGGGCCTCGCTCAGCCCCTTGCGGCGCAGCAGTTCCGTCTTGTGCCGGGTGTCGGCGGCGAGCACAGGCTCGGCCTCCCGCCAGACGGCCGCGAAGAAGGCGTCGTCGCAGTCCTCCAGCAGGCGGCGCACCCACGCGCGTACGGAGGCGGGGTCCTTCAGCAGCCGCTCGGTGAAGTCCAGCTGCCGGGGGCCGCGGGCGGTGGCCAGCTCCAGTGCCCTGGCACGGGTGGCCCGGTCGGCGAGCGGCGAGGGGGCGCCCGTGTTGTAGGCGGCGAGGCAGGTGAACTCCAGGGCGGTGGTGACGAACTGGTCGTCGTCCAGCCGGTCCAGCTGGTCCAGCTCCTCGGCGAGCGTCCGGCCCGTCCGGCCGTCACCGCCGCGCAGCCCGGAGTACGGCATGAAGAGGTCGGAGAAGGCATGCCGCCACAGGAAGTCCGCTTCGCACAGCCGCTCGGCGAGATCCTGCCGGAGCGCGCCGGCGGTCGCATTGGCCCAGCCCGCCGGCCCCGGGTGGTGGCCGGGCTCGGACAGGACGTGCAGCGTGATGCACAGCTCGGCCAGCGGCGACGCCTCGAAGACGATGCGCTCGGGCGGCAGGCCGGTGATGTCTATGCTCACGCTCATGGCGACATCTTGCACTTATTCACATGGTGGGGTCGCCTGGATTGACGTCCGGTGCGAATCGGCCCGGTCGTCCCCGTACGGGTGAGGCCGGAGCCGCCCGCCCGTCACGCGCGGCGGCCGGGCGGGACCATGCCCGGGTGAACGTCGATCAGAGCAGGCCGCCCCTGGTCAGGTGCAGGCGCTGCGGCAGTCCGATGTGGTGGGACGTCACCTACCCCTACGCGCCCGTGTGGTACTGCTCCACATGCGATCACCCCCCGGAGCGCCGCCGCAGCGCGCATGCCGCGCCGCCGCGGTGCCCCGAGGGGTGTGCGAGTGCCGTGATCCAGACCGGTGACGACGGCAGCCGGCAGTTCGTCTGCCATCGCAAGTGACCGGGTCACTCCTCGACCAGGAGCCCCCGGCGCAGCCGCACGAGCGTGCGCGACAGCAGCCGCGAGACGTGCATCTGGGAGATGCCCAGCTCCTCGCCTATCTCCGACTGCGTCATGTTCGCCACGAAGCGCAGGGAGAGGATCTTCCGGTCGCGGGGCCGGAGTTCGGCGATCAGCGGCTTGAGGGACTCCACGTACTCGATGCCTTCGAGGCCGTGGTCCTCGTAGCCGATGCGGGCCGAGAGCGTGCCCTCGGTGTCGTCCTCGGTGGGCTGGGCGTCCAGCGAGCTCGCGGTGTACGCGTTGCTCGCGGCCATGCCCTCGATGACCTCTTCCTCGGCCAGGCCGAGCCGTTCGGCGAGCTCGGCGACCGTGGGGGAGCGGTCGAGCTGCTGCGCCATCTCGTCGCGGGTCCGCGCGAGGTCGAGGCGGAGCTCCTGGAGCCGCCGGGGGACGCGCACGGACCAGCTCGTGTCGCGGAAGAAGCGCTTGATCTCGCCGATGATCGTCGGCATCGCGAAGGTGGGGAACTCGACGCCCCTGCTGAGCTCGAAGCGGTCGATCGCCTTGATCAGACCGATCGTGCCGACCTGGACGATGTCCTCCATCGGCTCGCTGCGGGTGCGGAACCGCGAGGCGGCGAACCGGACCAGGGCCAGGTTGAGCTCGACCAGGGTGTTGCGGACGTACGCGTATTCGTGGGTGCCCTCCTCAAGCTCCGCGAGGCGGGCGAAGAGGGTCTTGGACAGGGCCCGCGCGTCGTCCGGACCCACCTCGTCGTAGGGCGGGATCGCGGGGAGCCCCGCGATGTCGGGCTCGCTCCGTTCGTGCGGGGTCGCCGACGACGCGGTCTCCCGAAGGGTTCCGGTGCGCGGTGCGTCGAGCCGGGGTGACATGTGTCCTCCATCATTCTCGGCATATGGCCGCCGATGCCTTGACTTCTTGCTGCGGTTTGCGGCGCCTCCAAAGCCGTCCGTGGTGGATGTCCTCTACTAGCCCTACCGGTCTTCACCACTCCCTGGCAAGTCCGTGTTGTCCGACTTTGTCGGTAAATAACGGATGTTCGGCTACCGGACGTCGTGTCGAAGGCGTAGTGTTCAGCCGTCCACGCAAGCAACCGGGAAGGGATGCGCATGGACCGCGGGATGGTCGGCAGCGCAAGCAAGGGCCGGCTGAATGTAGAGGTCCGGCGCCACGGAGCCAGTGCGGTCGTGACGCCGACGGGTGAGCTCGATCACCACACCGCCGAGCTGCTGCGCGAACCCCTGGAGGCCAGCGTCGCGGACATCAGCGCGCGCGTGGTCGTGGACTGCTCGAAGCTGGAGTTCTGCGACTCCACCGGGCTCAACGTGCTGCTGGGCGCCCGGCTGGTCGCCGAGGCCGCGGGTGGATCCATCCACCTCGCCGCCATGCAGCCGGTCGTCGCCAGGGTCTTCGAGATCACCGGCGCGGAAGCCGTCTTCACCGTGCACGACACGCTGGACGCCGCGATCTCCGAGTGACGGGCGTCACCACTCCCACCTGTGCGTAACTCTTGGGTTACCCGTGTCACAGGAGCCATGCCGAAGAAGTGGGTGTTCCCGCGGATCGGCCGGGCAGGAGTCTGCTGAATCTGTACTGCATCTGTTCTGAGTGCCTGGTATCCAAACAAACCCTGAGTCGGTGAATCGGTGAGGTGAAGCGCTGATGAGCACCACGCGGCCGTACCCGCCGCCGGGCGAGCCCGGTCCGGACGCGGACGGCGCCTCCGCCGATGCCCACCCGCCGTCAGCGGGCCAGGTCCGCCGCCTCCGCCTCGTCGGGGCCAGCGGCGCCGTTCCCCGTTCCCGGGACTTCACCCGCCAGGCGCTCCAGGACTGGGGCTGGCTGCCCGCCGCGACCGCCGACCACCGCGCGGCCGCCGAGGACGTCCTGCTGGTCGTCTCCGAGCTGGTCACCAACGCCTGCCTGCACGCCGACGGCCCCGAGGAGCTGCGCGTGAGCTTCGCCGGCAAGGTGCTGCGGCTGGAGGTCGCCGACCTCGGCGCCGGCACCCCCGCGCCCCGCACCCCGCACCGCGCGGGCCGCCCCGGCGGCCACGGCATGTTCATCGTGCAGCGGCTCTGCCTGGACTGGGGGGTCGTGCGCGACGAGGGCGGCACCGGCAAGACGGTCTGGGCGGAGCTCGCCGCTCCGGCATAGCGCGTTACGCGTCTTCCCTCCTCGAGGTCCCCGGCGTACTGTCGGCGCCCGATCTGATGTGCCGTCAGTGATGCACGGCTACGGCACCGGACGAGAGGGGAACCCGAGGTGTCCCACATCCAGCGCCGGCCCACTCGCCGTACGGGC
The DNA here is from genome assembly GCF_040689515.1 of Streptomyces sp. NPDC051173. Classification (NCBI taxonomy): domain Bacteria; kingdom Bacillati; phylum Actinomycetota; class Actinomycetes; order Kitasatosporales; family Streptomycetaceae; genus Streptomyces; species Streptomyces sp. NPDC051173. Next base: position 10,674 of record NZ_JBFBBD010000091.1, on the reverse strand, counting down.
GCGCTCGCGCTCGCCGCGACCGTCGCCGGGGGAACGGCCCTCCTGCTGGCCGCGCCCGCCGCGCACGCGGACACGGTCGACGTCGACTACCAGTGCAAGACCCCCATCGGCGACAAGAGCGCGGTGTCGCCCATCGACATCAAAGGCGTCGCGAGCGGCGACTCCTACAAGCTCACCATGTCCTTCGAGAAGGGCGTCTCCTCCAGCCCCGTCCCGCTCGGCAAGGGCGCGATGAAGCCGAGCGCGGTCGTCAAGCTCGGCGGCGCGGACAGCGGCACGGTGGCCGTGGAGGGCCCCGCCAACTCCGAGGAGATCCCCGCCAACACCCCCATCAAGATCAGCGACTTGTCGGGCACGTACACCCCGAAGAAGAGCGGCACCGTCACCTTCACCGCCTCCACCCTCACGATCTCCGCCCTCGGCACGACGACGACCTGCACACCGTCCAACAACCCCAAGCCGTCACTGACGCTGGAGGTCAAGGCGGGCGGGTCGTCGACGGGCGGCTCCACGACGGGCGGCTCCACGACCGGCGGTTCGACCACGGGTGGTTCGGGCGGTACGGGTGGGTCCGGCAGTACGGGCGGGTCGGCTGCGAGTGGTGGGTCCACCGGTGGTGGGCAGTTGCCGCAGACGGGGCCGGCGGATTCGGCGGTCGCGCTCGGGACGCTCGGGGGGACGGTGTTGCTGACCGGGGTCGCCGGGGCGCTTTGGCTGACGCGGCGGCGGGGCGCTGCGCGCTAGGCGGTGCGGGGTGGGGGTGCGGGTCGGGGGCGCCTGCGGCGGGCTTTTTTCCCCAGCCCCGCCCCTTCCCGAAACTGGGGGCGAGCCCCCAGGCCCCCAGCAACACGCTTCGCGCGTTGTCCTCAAACGCCGGACGGGCTGAGTGTGCTGGTTACGGTCCGCACCATCAGCCCGTCCGGCGTTTGAGGACGCGGCCGCAGGCCGCTCCCGCCGCAGGCGGCGAACCGGCCCGCAAGCCCGCCGCAGGCGCAGACGCACACCGGGAGCCGCCCATGAAGCCGCACCACCTCGCAGCGATCTGCATCGTCCTCCTGACCGCCGCCCCCACCGCCCACGCCACCCCCAACCCCCGGCAATGGACCGCCACCCCCGCCCCCGCGGGCAGAAGCACGCCCCGCCCCGACGACCGGACCTCCTTCGAGCTGGAGGGCGACCCCGGCACCGTGTTCCAGGACAAGCTGTCCGTCATCAACCCCGGTGACACCGCGCGCTCCCTCGACGTGCGGGCGGACGGGTCCTGGGTCTCGCTCGCCGCGCGCCGGGTGAAGATCCCGGCGCGTACCCGGGCGGACGTGCCGTTCGCCGTGGCCGTGCCCGTCACCGCGGCGCCCGGGGACCATCCGGGCGCGCTCGTCGTCAGCGGGGAGGGGCGGCGGGTGCGCGTACCGCTGGCCGTGCGGGTGACCGGCGCCGCGCTGCCCGCGCTCGCCGTGGAGCACGTACGCGTCAGCCGCGAAGGCGGTGGCGCGGTCATCCACTACGCGCTGGTCAACCGCGGCAACACCGCGCTCTCCCCACGGCTGGACATCCGCGCGGACGGCCTCTTCGGCACGGTCCTGCGCCGTACGGCCACGGGCGTGCCCAGCCGGCTGCCGCCCGGCCGGAGCGTGCGGCTCGCGGAGCGGTGGGCGGACGCGCCGCGCCTGGACTCCGTACGGGTCCGCCTCACCGCCACCGCGCCCGGCGGCGCCCGCGCGACCGCCTCCGGCTCCTACACGCCCCTCCCTTGGCTGCTCCCGGCCCTGGGCGGGCTCGCCGCCGTTCTCGTCGCGGCGGCGCTCCTGTTCGTACGCCGCTCCAGGCGCGCCCGGCGTGCGGGAGCCGCGGCGTGAAGGCCCGCTGGGCGGGCGTGGCGGCCCTGCTGCTGACACTGGCGTGTCTTCTGCCGCCCGCCGCCCGCGCGGCCGCCGACGGGCCCGCCCTGCGGCTCGACAGGTCCGAGGCGGGCAAGGGCGCCACCCTCACTGTCAGCGGCACCGGATGGCGGCCCCGGACCCTGCTCACGCTCCTCATCTGCGGCCAGGACATGATCGGCGGCACCGACACCTGCGCCAACGCCGACGGGCGCACCGTGACCACCGGCGGCGACGGCCGCTTCGGCACGCGGATCCCGGTCGCCGAGCCGCCCAGGCCGTGCCCCTGTGTGGTGCACGTGGCGACCGTCACGGGCGACCCGGTGGCCGTGGACGCGGTGCTCAAGGTGGCCGGGCACCCCGTCGCGTCCCTGCCGCCGCGGACCGGCGGGGAGCGGCTCGGCGTCCTGGACGCGCGGCTGGAGGGGAGCAGCGGGCTGCTCACGTGGTTCGGGGCGCCGCCGCACCGGCGGCTGGTCGTCACCCTCGGCAATCTGGGCTCCACGCCCGCCAAGGACCCCGTCCTCGAGCTCGGCACCGCGCACGGCGTGCTCGCGCCCGAGTGGGAGAAGCAGCGCTGGCGGGGCACGATCGCGGCGGGCGCGCGGGCCCGCGTCCCGCTGGACGTGGAGCTGGCGGCCGGGGCGTACGGCGACTACCAGGTGTCCCTGAAGTACGGGGACAAGGTGCTGGTGGAGGAGCCGTGGGCCGTGGGACGGCCGTGGGGCGTGACCCTCTTCTGGATCCTGCTGTGCGTGGTGGTGCCGGTGGGGGTCTTCCGCTTGGGCATGGCGGTGGTGGGGCGCGTACGGCCGCGCGAGCGGTCCGGCGGGGCCGGCGACGGCTCCCTGCCGTGGTTCAGGCCGGAGGCGGATCCCTCACGCGCCGCGGAGGCGCCGGGCGGGGGCGCGCGCCACCGGTCCACCACCCGCGCGAAGGCGCGTCCGCCGGACGGGGCGTAAACCAAAGAGCCCCCCGGAGTGATGGCGCGCCATCACCCCCGGGGGGCTCTCTGCGTTACGAAGCGTTACGGAGTCGACCGCGTCAGCGGACGTCGCCCATCAGCCCGATGATCTTCTTGCGGTTCAGCCAGATACCGGCACCCGCCAGGATGGCGGCCGCGGCCTGGCCCAGCATCATGCCCGTGCCGTTGAGGTCGGCACCAGCCGTGACCAGCAGGGTCATGACGCAGTCGCCCGCGGTGACCGCGAGGAACCACACGCCCATCATCTGGCTGGCGTACTTCGCCGGCGCCATCTTGGTGGTCAGGGACAGACCCACCGGGGACAGGCACAGCTCGCCCACGGTCTGGAGGCCGTAGATCGCGATCAGCCACATCGGGCTGACCTTCGTGCCGTCGGACGCCATCGACATCGGAAGCGCGAAGAGGACGAACGAGAGGCCGACGAAGACCATCGCCGAGGCGAACTTCACCGTGGTGCTGGGCTCGCGCTTGCGGCGGGCGAGCGCCAGCCACAGGGCCGCGAAGACCGGCGCCAGGGCCACGACCCACAGCGAGTTGACCGACTGGAACCAGGTGGACGGGAAGTCGAAGCCGAAGATGCTGTCCGCGGTCTTCTTCTCGGCGAAGGTCGACATCGTCGACCCGCCCTGGTCGAAGATCATCCAGAACACGGCGGCCGCGACGAAGAACCAGATGTAGCCGCTGACCTTGGTCTGCTCGGTCTCCGACAGCTCCTTGTCGCGCTTGATGCGCGCCAGCACGAAGATCGGGATGAACAGGCCGAGCAGCGCGATCGGGACCAGGGCCCAGTTGATCGTGAAGACGCCCGTGCCGATCACGATGCCGTAGAAGACCGCCGCGACGACGAGCCAGATCAGGCCCTTCTTCAGCCAGGAGTTGCGCTCGGCGACCGTCAGCGGGGTCGGGACCTGGCTGCTCTTCGGGTTCAGGTGACGGGTGCCCAGCAGGAAGATCAGCAGACCGATGCCCATGCCGACGGCGGCGATCGCGAAGCCCAGGTGCCAGTTGTACTTCTGGCCGACGGTGCCGATCACCAGCGGGGCGGCGAAGGCGCCGACGTTGATGCCGATGTAGAAGAGCGTGAAGCCACCGTCACGGCGCGGGTCCTTGGGACCGTCGTAGAGGTGACCGACCATCGTGGAGATGTTGGCCTTCAGCAGACCCGAGCCGATCGCCACCAGCGCGAGGCCGGCGAAGAAGGTCGGCTTCCCGGGCATGGCCAGGACCAGGTGACCGGCCATGATGACGCTGGCCGCGATGGCCACCGTCTTGCGCGGACCCCAGACACGGTCACCGAACCAGCCGCCGGGCATGGCGAGCAGGTACACCATCGCCACGTAGACGGAGTAGATGGCGACCGAGGTGGCCTCGGGCATCGCCAGACCGCCGCCCTGGCTGCCGGGCTTGGCGTCCGGGCCGCCTGCGATCAGATAGACGACGAGAAGGGCCCTCATGCCGTAGTAGGAGAAGCGCTCCCACATCTCGGTCATGAAGAGAATGGCCAACCCGCTGGGGTGGCCAAGGAAGGTCTTGCCGCTGGAAGCAGGAGTGGTCTCCTGAGGAGCAGCACCCTTCGTCAGGCTGGACGCCATGGTCGATCCTTGTGTGCTCGGGACGCGTGATGGAGCTGTTACGCGCCCGGGTGGGGGTTGGCCGGCACCGGCTACTGCACTGCCCGCCCCCACGCCCTAGGGGTTCGGTCCCCTCGTGAGGGACCGGCAGGACAGCCGTACTCCGGGATCCACGCCCCCGCGCACCTTCGCGCGGCGGACCCGGCCGACAGGTCATTCACTGTGTAACAAGGCTGAGGGAACAGCCCCGCGCACAACAGAGACCTCCGGCGAGATGTGGTCGTGCCGAAGGTCCCCCGATGGTGCTACAGACGTCTGGTCACCATACGTCACACCCCGCCCGGATAAGGAAGGAGTTGAGACATGGATCACAGGTGAGCCCGGAACCATTCGCATACGTTCGAAGGTGAGTTTGGTCTTGGGGAAGTGTTGCCGTCGGTAGCTCTGAGTGCACCTCTGACGTGCGCCCGGGCGGACTACCATCAAGCCATGACCCGAGTACTGCTCGCCGAGGATGACGCGTCCATCTCGGAACCGCTCGCACGCGCCCTGCGCCGCGAGGGTTACGAGGTGGAGGTGCGCGAAGACGGTCCCACGGCGCTCGACGCCGGCCTCAAGGGAGGGGTGGACCTGCTCGTCCTCGACCTCGGGCTGCCCGGCATGGACGGCCTGGAGGTCTGCCGCCGGCTGCGCACCGAAGGCCACGGCTTCCCCGTCCTGGTCCTCACGGCCCGCGCCGACGAGGTGGACACCGTGGTCGGCCTGGACGCCGGCGCCGACGACTACGTCACCAAGCCCTTCCGGCTCGCCGAACTGCTGGCCCGCGTGCGCGCCCTGCTGCGCCGCGGCACCGTCGAGTCCCAGCAGCAGCCCCCCGCCACCCACGGCGTGCGGATCGACGTCGAGTCGCACCGCGCCTGGATGGGCGACGAGGAACTCCAGCTCACGGCCAAGGAGTTCGACCTGCTCCGCGTGCTCGTGCGGGACGCCGGCCGGGTCGTCACCCGCGACCAGCTGATGCGCGAGGTCTGGGACACCACCTGGTGGTCCTCCACCAAGACCCTCGACATGCACATCTCCTGGCTCCGCAAGAAGCTCGGGGACGACGCCGCCAACCCGCGCTACATCGCCACCGTCCGCGGCGTCGGCTTCCGCTTCGAGAAGAGCTGAGCCGACCCGGCCCAGAGCCCCGCTGCCGGGCTGTTCACGTATCACCCGCCCGGAGGGCACCGTGCGCCGCCGACTGATCAACTCCACGCTCGCCGTCGTGCTCGTCGTGATCGCCGTGTTCGGGATCTCGCTCGTCATCGTCGAGACCCGCACGATCGAGAACAGCGCGCAGGAGAGCGTGCAGTCGGAGGCCGTACGCCTGGAATCCATCGTCGACAGCCGGCTGGTCGGCGGGGAGCGGGTGGAGTCGGGGATCCTCAGCGAGCAGATCACGCCCCAGCGCTACGCCCGGGTCGAGATCCCCGGCCGGCCGGTCATCGAGATCGGCACCCGCCCCAAGGGCGGCCTCATCACCGCGGAGCTCAAGGGCGGGCAGGGCGAGACGGTACGGGTCGAGGCGTCCCGCTCCACGGTCAGCCGCGAGGTCGGCCGCACCCTGCTGGTCATTCTCGCGGTGGCCCTGCTCGCCGTGGTGGCCGCCGTCTTCCTCGCCGTACGGCAGGCGAACCGGCTCACCGCCCCGCTGATCGACCTGGCCGAGACCGCCGAGCGCCTCGGCTCCGGCGACCCCCGCCCCCGGCACCGCCGCTACGGCGTGCCCGAGCTGGACCGGGTGGCGGACGTCCTGGACTCCAGCGCCGAGCGGATCGCCCGGATGCTCACCGCCGAGCGCCGGCTCGCCGCCGACGCCTCGCACCAGCTGCGCACACCGCTGACGGCGCTGTCGATGCGGCTGGAGGAGATCACGCTCACCGACGACCCGGACACGGTCAAGGAGGAGGCGACGATCGCCCTCACCCAGGTGGAGCGGCTCACCGACGTCGTCCAGCGGCTGCTCACCAACTCCCGCGACCCCAAGGCCGGCTCGGCCGTCACCTTCGACCTCGACGAGGTCGTCAAGCAGCAGATCGAGGAGTGGCGCCCCGCCTCGCGCAGCGAGGGACGGGCCATCGTGCGCTCCGGCAAGCAGCGGCTGCGGGCCGTCGGCACCCCGGGCGCGGTCTCGCAGGTGCTCGCGACGCTCATCGAGAACTCGCTGATGCACGGGGACGGCACGGTCGCCCTGCGCACCCGCGTCACCGGCACCCAGGCGGTCGTGGAGGTCACGGACGAAGGGCCGGGCGTACCGCCGGACCTGGGCGCCCGGGTCTTCGAGCGGACGGTCAGCGGCCGGAACTCCACGGGGCTGGGCCTGGCGGTCGCCCGCGACCTCGCCGAGGCGGACGGCGGGCGCCTGGAGCTCCTCCAGGCCAACCCGCCGGTCTTCGCGCTGTTCCTCAGCCTCGAAGGCGACCAGACGGACGGTGCCGGGGCGGCCTGAGCCGCCACCGCGCCGCTACGGCGCGTCGATTACGGCGCGTCGACGCGGGCCGGAGGTCCGTCCGCGAGGAAGGACTCCGCCGTCTGCACCGCCTCGCGCGCCGGGAGGGCCCGGAAGACCCACGTGCGGTAGGACCAGAAGCGGAAGACCGTGCCGATGCCGAGGCCGACGACGTTCTTCGCGATGTTGTCCGCGAGCGGGGACGTCATGCCGAAGCCGTAGTGCGAGAGCGCCAGGATGCCGTTCTCGATGACCAGGCCGATGCCGCTGAACAACAGGAACAGCGACAGCTCACGGCTGCGCCGGCTGGTGTCGCAGTCGCGGTAGGTCCAGTAGCGGTTGCCGACGTAGTTGGTCGCGATGGCGACCACCGTCGCGATCACGCCCGAGCGCACCACGGCGAGGTGGAACCCGTGGACGCAGATGTTGAAGACGATGAAGTTGACCACGAACCCGATGGCCCCGACCGCGCCGAACTTGGCTATCTCGCGGGCCAGCCTCCGCAGCCGGGAACGCATGGTGTGCCGTTGACTCATAAAGATCGTCAGGCTCCGTCGTGTGGGGCTGTCCGGGGACATGGGCGGCATTCATGCTATCCAGCGCTCCGGGCCGCCGAGAGAGGGCATCGGTGAACGCGGGGCGAACGCACGCCATATCGGCCATCGTGCGAGTTCCTCGCTCTTGGGATGATCCTCCAAGAGGGTTCGGGAGCGGTTCGCACGTACGGATACCCTGGGGGCGTGACGTTCCCGGTAGTCGGCATGGTCGGCGGCGGTCAGCTCGCCCGTATGACCCACGAGGCGGGCATCCCCCTCGGCATCAAGTTCAAGCTGCTCAGTGACACCCCGCAGGACTCGGCGGCCCAGGCGGTCAGCGACGTCGTCATCGGCGACCACCGCGACCTGGAAACGCTTCGTGCTTTCGCACAAGGCTGCGATGTGATCACCTTCGATCACGAGCACGTACCCACCGAGCACCTCCGGGCCCTGGAGGCGGACGGGATTCCCGTCCGCCCGGGGCCCGACGCGTTGGTGCACGCCCAGGACAAGGGCGTGATGCGGGCGAAGCTCGACGCGATCGGAGTGCCGTGCCCCCGGCACCGCATCGTCGAGGACCCCGCCGACGTCGAGCGGTTCGCCGCGGAGGGCGAGGGCTTTCCCGTCGTCCTGAAGACGGTCCGCGGCGGTTATGACGGAAAGGGGGTTTGGATCGTCCGTGACGCAGAAGAGGCGGGTGAACCCTTCCGCGCCGGGGTGCCCGTGCTCGCCGAGGAGAAGGTCGCCTTCGTCCGCGAGCTCGCCGCCAACGTCGTCCGCTCCCCGCACGGCCAGGCCGTCTCCTATCCCGTCGTCGAGTCCATCCAGGTCGACGGCGTCTGCGACACCGTCATCGCCCCCGCCCCCGGCCTCTCCGAGGAGCTCTCCGCCCACGCGCAGCAGCTCGCCCTGAAGATCGCCAAGGAGCTCGGGGTGGTCGGCCACCTCGCCGTCGAGCTCTTCGAGATCCGCCGCGCGGACGGCACCCCCGCCGTCCTCGTCAACGAGCTGGCCATGCGCCCGCACAACTCCGGCCACTGGACCCAGGACGGCGCGATCACCTCGCAGTTCGCCAACCACGTACGCGCCGTGCTCGACCTCCCGCTCGGCGACCCGCGGCCGCGCGCGAAGTGGACCGTCATGGCCAACGTCCTCGGCGGCGACTACCCCGACATGTACTCCGCCTATCTGCATTGCATGGCGCGGGACCCGGGCCTGAAGATCCACATGTACGGCAAGGACGTGAAGCCCGGCCGCAAGGTCGGACACGTCAACACCTACGGCGACGACCTGGCCGACGTGCGCGAGCGCGCGAGCCACGCCGCCGGATACCTGCGAGGAACGATCACCGAATGACGAACAGCTCCCCCCTGGTCGGCATCGTCATGGGCTCCGACTCCGACTGGCCCGTCATGGAGGCCGCCGCCAAGGCCCTCGACGAATTCGACGTCCCCTACGAGGTCGACGTCGTCTCCGCGCACCGGATGCCCCGCGAGATGATCGCGTACGGGGAGCAGGCCGCCGGCCGCGGCCTCAAGGCCGTCATCGCGGGCGCCGGGGGAGCGGCCCACCTCCCCGGCATGCTGGCCTCCGTCACCCCGCTGCCGGTGATCGGCGTGCCCGTCCCGCTGAAGTACCTCGACGGCATGGACTCCCTGCTCTCCATCGTGCAGATGCCGGCCGGGGTCCCCGTCGCCACCGTCTCCGTCGCGGGCGCCCGCAACGCCGGCCTGCTCGCCGTCCGCATGCTCGCCGCCCACGACGGCGAACTGCTGGAGCGGATGCGCCGCTTCCAGGACGAACTCAACGAACAGGCCACCGAGAAGGGCCGCCGGCTGCGCGCGAAGGCCACCGGCAACGACGGCTTCGGCTTCGGGAAGTGACCGCCGTGAGCGACCACCTCGCCCGCGCCCGCGAACTGCTCGCCGCCCACCCCGTCGCCGACGGCCACAACGACCTCCCCTGGGCCCTGCGGCAGCAGGTGCGCTACGACCTCGACCGGCGCGACATCGCCACCGACCAGAGCGCCGGCCTCCACACCGACCTGCCGCGGCTGCGCGCGGGCGGCGTGGGGGCGCAGTTCTGGTCCGTGTACGTCCGCACCGACATGGCCGGCGACGAGGCCGTCAGCGCCACGCTGGAACAGGTCGACGCCGTACGCCAGTTGGCCGCCCGCTACCCTGCCGACCTGCGGCTCGCGTTCACCGCGGACGACATGGAGGCGGCGCGCGCCGAGGGCCGGATCGCCTCCCTCATGGGCGCCGAGGGCGGCCACAGCATCAACAGCTCCCTCGCCACGCTCCGCGCCCTGCACCGCCTCGGCGTGCGCTACATGACGCTGACCCACAACGACAACGTCCCGTGGGCCGACTCCGCGACCGACGCGCCCGCCGCGGGCGGGCTGACCGCCTTCGGCGAGGAGGTCGTGCGGGAGATGAACCGCCTCGGCATGCTCGTCGACCTCTCGCACGTCTCCGCCGACACGATGCGGGACGCCCTGCGGGTCGGCGAGGCGCCGGTGATCTTCTCGCACTCCTCCGCGCGGGCCGTCTGCGACCACCCGCGCAACGTGCCCGACGACGTCCTGGCGGCGCTGCCCGCGAACGGCGGCGTGGCCATGGCCACCTTCGTCCCGAAGTTCATCCTCCCGGAGGCCGTCGCCTGGACGCGCGCCGCGGACGAGAACATGCGGGCCCACGGCCTGCACCACCTCGACACCACGGCCGAGGCGATGGCCGTGCACCGCGCCTTCGAGGCCACCAACCCCCGCCCCCTCGCCACCACATCGACGGTCGCCGACCACCTCGACCACATGCGCGAGATCGCGGGCATCGACCACATCGGCATCGGCGGCGACTTCGACGGCACGGCGTTCACCCCGTCGGATCTGCCGGACGTATCGGGCTACCCGAACCTGATCGCGGAACTCCTGCGACGGGGCTGGTCGGAGGGCGACTTGGCGAAGCTGACGTGGAAGAACGCGGTACGGGTGCTGCGGGCGGCGGAATCGGTAGCCGCGGCGACGACACGGGGCCCGTCGAACGCGACGCGGGAGTCTCTGGACGGGTAGGTCTTCTGCAGCTCGGCTGCGCCCGATGTGCGGCTCCGCCGCGGGCCTTGGCGCCTGCGGCGCTTTGTTCCCCTGCCCCGCCCCTTCCCGAAACCGGGGAGACCCCGGACCCCAGCGCCCTCCGGGCGCGTCCTCAAACGCCGG
>NZ_JBFBBD010000090.1:0-27020 GCF_040689515.1 Streptomyces sp. NPDC051173 | reverse complement strand
AAGCCCCCGGCCCGCACCCGGGCACGGGTCCGGGGCGGAGCCCCGGCCGCGGCGGAGCCGCGCATCAGATGCTGCGGGAAGGGGCGGGGCTGGGGGAACAAAAGCCCCCTCAGGCAAGGCTCAGCCGAACGGGGAGCACCCCGCCGCAGCCACGCAATTTCCGGGACCCGCACCACAAACCCCCAGGTCACAGAGGTAAGTTCGGCCTTCCTTGCTAGCGCCGTCACCCCATTCGTGCGTACCTTCGACGCAGGGGGCGGGCGACGAGCGACCCGCCCCGTGGGGAAAGGGAGCACCCGGAGCAATGTCTGTCCTCGATGCGGTTGAGGCACCACACGTGGCCCATCGCGACAACCACACGCACCGCGATGTGAACGGCGGCTGGCTGCGCCCCGCCGTCTTCGGTGCCATGGACGGACTCGTCTCCAACGTCGCCCTGATGACGGGCGTCGCGGGCGGCTCCGCCTCCTCGCAGACCGTCGTCATCACCGGCCTGGCCGGGCTCGCGGCGGGCGCGTTCTCGATGGCCGCCGGTGAGTACACCTCGGTCGCCTCGCAGCGCGAACTCGTCCTCGCCGAGCTGGACGTGGAGCGCCGCGAGCTGCGCAAGCACCCCGCCGACGAGCAGGAGGAGCTCGCCGCGCTGTATGTCTCGCGCGGTGTCGAGCCGGAGCTCGCGCGTGAGGTCGCCCGGCAGCTGTCGAGCGATCCCGAGCAGGCGCTGGAGATCCACGCGCGCGAGGAGCTCGGCATCGACCCCTCGGACCTGCCCTCGCCCACGGTCGCCGCCGTCTCGTCCTTCGGCTCCTTCGCCCTGGGCGCGCTGCTGCCCGTCCTGCCCTATCTCCTGGGCGCCACCGAGCTGTGGCCCGCCGTGCTGCTGGCCCTCGTCGGTCTCTTCGGCTGCGGCGCCGTCGTGGCCCGGGTGACGGCGCGCAGCTGGTGGTACAGCGGACTGCGCCAGCTGGTGCTCGGCGGCGCCGCCGCGGGTGTGACTTACCTCCTCGGTATTGCGTTCGGCACCGCATTGGGGTGATGCTTATGCGGGTTGCCGCATAACGTGCGCGTTACTTCGCGGTTTCAAGCCCTTGACGATCGGGCACAATCCGGGAGCGCAGCGGGCAACGCCGCCTTCGCTGCGCTGCGCCCGGCGCTGCCGGGCCGGGTGATCCCACGGCTTCCGGGGCTCGCCACTCGTCAGCAGCGTCCGCATGCTGGACCAGGTCTTCCGCTTTTTGAGAAGCGCCCCATCATGTAACCTGCACCAAATTTCTTCGCAGAGGGCCAGCGTCGTCCCTCGGCACATGCACACGCCATGACTGCCATGACGACGACGGGAGAGCCGATGCGTTCCTTCATTGCCGCATCCCACCCCGCCCAGCAGGGGATGTACGACCCGCGCAATGAGCACGACGCCTGTGGCGTGGGCTTTGTCGCGACCCTCACCGGCGAGGCGAGCCACGCGCTCGTGCAGCAGGCACTCACCGTCCTGCGGAACCTGGAGCACCGGGGCGCCACCGGCTCCGAGCCCGACTCGGGCGACGGAGCGGGCATCCTGCTCCAGATCCCCGACGCCTTCTTCCGCGAGAGCGTCACCTTCGACCTCCCCGCGGCCGGGGCGTACGCGGCCGGCATCGCCTTCCTCCCCGCCGGGACCCCCGCCGCGGACGCGGCCGTCTCGCGGGTCGAGACGATCGCCGCCGAGGAGGGCCTCACCGTCCTCGGCTGGCGCGAGGTCCCCGTCGCCCCCGAGCTGCTCGGCAACGGCGCCCGCGCCACGATGCCCGGCTTCCGCCAGCTGTTCGTCACCGACGGCGCCGGCACCGGCCTCGCCCTGGACCGCAAGGCGTTCGTCCTGCGCAAGCGCGCCGAGCGCGAGGCCGAGGTCTACTTCCCCTCGCTGTCCGCGCGGACCATCGTCTACAAGGGCATGCTCACCACCGGCCAGCTGGAGCCGTTCTTCCCCGACCTCTCCGACCGGCGCTTCGCCACCGCCATCGCACTGGTCCACTCCCGCTTCTCCACCAACACCTTCCCCAGCTGGCCGCTCGCCCACCCGTACCGCTTCGTCGCCCACAACGGCGAGATCAACACGGTCCAGGGCAACCGCAATTGGATGCGCGCCCGCGAATCCCAGCTGGCCAGCGACCTGTTCGGCACCGAAAGCCCGGAGCGGGTCTTCCCCGTCTGCACCCCCGACGCCTCCGACTCCGCCTCCTTCGACGAAGTCCTGGAGCTGCTCCACCTCGGCGGGCGCTCGCTGCCGCACAGCGTGCTGATGATGATCCCCGAGGCGTGGGAGAACCACGCCTCCATGGACCCGGCCCGGCGCGCCTTCTACCAGTACCACTCCACCCTGATGGAGCCCTGGGACGGCCCCGCCTGCGTCACCTTCACCGACGGCACCCTCGTCGGCGCCGTCCTCGACCGCAACGGCCTGCGCCCCGGCCGGTACTGGGTCACCGACGACGGCCTCGTCGTCCTCTCCTCCGAGGTCGGCGTCCTCGACATCGAGCCCGCCAAGGTCGTCCGCAAGGGCCGCCTCCAGCCCGGCCGGATGTTCCTCGTCGACACCGCGGAGCACCGCATCATCGAGGACGACGAGGTCAAGGCGCAGCTCGCCGCCGAACAGCCCTACACCGACTGGCTGGAAGCCGGCCTGATCGACCTCGCCGACCTCCCCGAGCGCGAGCACATCGTGCACACCCACGCCTCGGTCACCCGCCGCCAGCAGACCTTCGGCTACACCGAGGAGGAGCTGCGCGTCATCCTCGCGCCGATGGCCAAGTCCGGTGCGGAGCCCATCGGTTCGATGGGCACGGACTCCCCGATCGCGGCGCTCTCGACCCGGCCCCGGCTGCTCTTCGACTACTTCACCCAGCTCTTCGCGCAGGTCACCAACCCCCCGCTGGACGCCATCCGCGAGGAGCTCGTCACCTCGCTGATCTCCTCCCTGGGCCCGCAGGGCAACCTCCTGGAGCCCACCGCGGCCTCCTGTCGCAGCGTCACCCTGCCGTTCCCCGTCATCGACAACGACGAGCTCGCCAAGCTCATACACATCAACGCCGACGGCGACCTGCCCGGCCTGAAGGCCGCCACCCTCTCCGGCCTCTACCGCGTCGGAGGCGGGGGAGAGGCGCTCGCCGCCCGGCTCGCGGAGATCCGCGCCGAGGTCGACGCCGCCATCGCCGGCGGCGCCCGGCTGATCGTCCTCTCCGACCGCCACTCGGACGCCGAGCACGCCCCCATCCCCTCCCTGCTGCTCACCTCCGCCGTCCACCACCACCTCATCCGCACCAGGCAGCGCACCCAGGTCGGCCTGATCGTCGAGGCCGGTGACGTCCGCGAGGTCCACCACGTCGCCCTGCTCATCGGCTACGGCGCCGCGGCTGTCAACCCCTACCTGGCCATGGAGTCCGTCGAGGACCTCGTCCGCGCCGGAACCTTCCTGCCCGGCACGGACGCCCAGGACGCGATCCGCAACCTCATCAAGGCCCTCGGCAAGGGCGTGCTCAAGGTGATGTCCAAGATGGGCATCTCCACCGTCGCCTCCTACCGCGGCGCCCAGGTCTTCGAAGCCGTCGGCCTGGACGAGGAGTTCGTCGAGACCTACTTCCAGGGCACCGCCACCAAGATCGGCGGCGCCGGTCTCGACGTCGTCGCCCGGGAGGTCGCGGCGCGGCACGCCAAGGCGTACCCCGCCACCGGCATCGCCGCCACCCACCGCCGCCTCGACATCGGCGGCGAGTACCAGTGGCGCCGCGAGGGCGAGCCCCACCTCTTCGACCCCGACACCGTCTTCCGGCTCCAGCACTCCACCCGCGCCCGCCGCTACGACATCTTCAAGCAGTACACGCAGCGGGTGAACGGGCAGGCCGAGCGGCTGATGACGCTCCGCGGCCTGTTCGCGCTCAAGGACGACCGCACCCCCGTGCCGCTCGACGAGGTCGAGCCCGTCAGCGAGATCGTCAAGCGCTTCTCCACCGGCGCCATGTCCTACGGCTCCATCTCCCGCGAGGCCCACGAGACCCTCGCCATCGCCATGAACCGGCTCGGCGCCAAGTCCAACACCGGCGAGGGCGGCGAGGACCCCGAGCGGCTCCACGACCCGGCCCGCCGCTCCAGCATCAAGCAGGTCGCCTCCGGCCGCTTCGGCGTGACCAGCGAATACCTGGTCAACTCCGACGACATCCAGATCAAGATGGCCCAGGGCGCCAAGCCCGGCGAGGGCGGCCAGCTGCCCGGCCACAAGGTCTACCCCTGGGTCGCGAAGACCCGGCACTCCACCCCCGGCGTCGGCCTGATCTCCCCGCCGCCGCACCACGACATCTACTCCATCGAGGACCTCGCCCAGCTCATCCACGACCTGAAGAACGCCAACCCCGCGGCCCGCATCCACGTGAAGCTGGTCTCCGAGGTCGGCGTGGGCACGGTCGCGGCGGGCGTCTCCAAGGCCCACGCGGACGTCGTCCTCATCTCCGGCCACGACGGCGGCACCGGCGCCTCCCCGCTGACCAGCCTCAAGCACGCGGGCGGCCCCTGGGAGCTCGGCCTCGCCGAGACCCAGCAGACCCTGCTGCTCAACGGCCTGCGCGACCGCATCGTCGTCCAGACCGACGGCCAGCTCAAGACCGGCCGCGACGTGATCATCGCCGCGCTCCTCGGCGCCGAGGAGTTCGGCTTCGCCACCGCGCCCCTGGTCGTCTCCGGCTGCGTCATGATGCGCGTCTGCCACCTCGACACCTGCCCCGTCGGCATCGCCACCCAGAACCCGGTGCTGCGCGAGCGCTTCTCCGGCAAGGCCGAATTCGTCGTCAACTTCTTCGAGTTCATCGCCGAGGAGGTCCGCGAGCTCCTCGCCGAGCTGGGCTTCCGCACCCTGGAGGAGGCCGTCGGGCACGCCGAGCTCCTCGACACCGCCCCGGCCGTCGACCACTGGAAGGCCCAGGGCCTCGACCTGGCCCCCCTCCTGCACGTCCCCGAACTGCCCTCCGGCGCCGTCCGGCACCGCGTCACCGAGCAGGACCACGGCCTGGCCAAGGCGCTCGACAACGAACTCGTCGAGCTCGCCGCCGACGCCCTCACCGCGGAGCGCGCCGAGGACGCCCGGCCCGTACGCGCCCAGGTCGCCATCCGCAACATCAACCGCACCGTCGGCACCATGCTCGGCCACCGCGTCACCAAGAAGTTCGGCGGCGCCGGCCTGCCCGACGACACGATCGACATCACCTTCACCGGCTCCGCCGGCCAGTCCTTCGGCGCGTTCCTGCCGCGCGGCATCACCCTGCGCCTGGAGGGCGACGCCAACGACTACGTCGGCAAGGGCCTGTCCGGCGGCCGGATCGTCGTCCGCCCCGACCGCGGCGCCGACCACCTCGCCGAATACTCCGTCATCGCCGGCAACACCCTCGCCTACGGCGCCACCGGCGGCGAGATGTTCCTGCGCGGACGCGTCGGCGAACGGTTCTGCGTCCGCAACTCCGGCGCCACCGTCGTCTCCGAAGGCGTCGGCGACCACGGCTGCGAATACATGACCGGCGGCCGGGCCGTCGTCCTCGGCGAGACCGGGCGCAACTTCGCGGCCGGCATGTCCGGCGGCGTCGCGTACGTCATCGGCCTGGACCCCGACAACGTCAACAAGGAGCTGGTCACCGCCCTCGACACCCTCGACGAGGACGACCGGCGATGGCTGCACGACGTGGTGCGGCGCCATCACGAGGAGACCGCCTCCACCGTCGCGGCCACCCTCCTCGCCGACTGGGACACCGCGGTGACCCGCTTCACCAAGATCGTCCCGGCCACCTACAAGGCAGTGCTCGCCGCCAAGGACGCCGCCGAGCGAGCGGGTCTCTCCGAGACCGAGACCCACGAGAAGATGATGGAGGCGGCGACTCATGGCTGACCCCAAGGGCTTCCTGACCACCGGCCGCGAGGTCGCGCGGACCCGCCCCGCCGGCGAGCGCGTCAAGGACTGGAACGAGGTCTACGTCCCCGGCTCCCTGCTGCCCGTCATCAGCAAGCAGGCCGGCCGCTGCATGGACTGCGGCATCCCCTTCTGCCACAACGGCTGCCCGCTCGGCAACCTCATCCCCGAGTGGAACGACTACGCCTACCGCGAGGACTGGCAGGCCGCCAGCGAGCGGCTGCACGCGACCAACAACTTCCCCGAGTTCACCGGGCGGCTGTGCCCCGCACCCTGCGAATCCGCGTGCGTGCTCGGCATCAACCAGCCCGCCGTCACCATCAAGAACGTCGAAGTCACCATCATCGACAAGGCCTGGGACTCGGGCGACGTCACCCCCCAGCCCCCGGACCGGCTCTCCGGCAAGACCGTCGCCGTCATCGGCTCAGGCCCCGCGGGCCTGGCCGCCGCCCAGCAGCTGACCCGGGCCGGCCACACCGTCGCCGTCTACGAACGCGCCGACCGCATCGGCGGCCTCCTGCGCTACGGCATCCCCGAGTTCAAGATGGAGAAGCGGCACATCAACCGCCGCATCGAGCAGATGCGGGCCGAGGGCACCAAGTTCCGTACCGAGGTGGAGATCGGCCGCGACATCGACGCGGCCAAGCTGCGCGGGCGCTACGACGCCGTCGTCGTCGCCGCGGGCGCCACCACCTCCCGCGACCTGCCCGTCCCCGGCCGTGAACTGGCCGGCATCCACTTCGCGATGGAATACCTGCCCGTCTCCAACAAGGTGCAGGAAGGCGACTTCGTCACCCCGCCCATCACCGCCGAGGGCAAGCACGTCGTCGTCATCGGCGGCGGCGACACCGGCGCCGACTGCGTCGGCACCGCCCACCGGCAGGGCGCCGCCTCCGTCACCCAGCTGGAGATCATGCCCAAGCCGGGCGAGGACCGCGCACCGCACCAGCCCTGGCCGACCTTCCCCATGCTCTACAAGGTCACCTCGGCCCACGAGGAGGGCGGCGAGCGGGTCTACTCCGTCTCCACCACCCACTTCGAGGGCTCCGCCCCTGAAGAGGGAGAGACGGTCGGCAACGTCCAGTGGCTGCACCTGATCGAGGTCGAGTTCATCGACGGCAAGCTCACGCAGAAGCCCGGCACCGAGCGCCGCATCCCGGCCCAACTGGTCACCCTCGCCATGGGCTTCACCGGCACCGACGTCAAGAACGGCCTCGTCGGACAGTTCGGCCTGGAGCTCGACGAGCGCGGCAACATCGCCCGCGACGCCGACTACGCCACCAACGTCCCCGGCGTCTTCGTCGCCGGCGACGCCGGACGCGGCCAGTCCCTCATCGTCTGGGCCATCGCCGAAGGCCGCTCCGCGGCCCGCGGCGTCGACCGCTACCTCACCGGCGCCAGCACCCTCCCGGCCCCGGTCCGGCCGACGGACCGCTCCCTGACCGTCTGAGACCGTCCGAGATCATCTGACCCCCACGATCCCGCGGCACCCGCCCCCACCCCGACCGGTGAGCGGGTGCCGCGCCATGCCCCGGGCCCGCCCACGTCAGGAGGAGGCGTCCAGCGGCTGCGCCGAAAGACCGCTGAACTCCACACGCGCGTCCTCCGTGTACACCCCGACGCTGCCCTTCAGATACGGGCGCTCCTGGTCCTCGTAGGAGACCAGGCCCTTCCCGTCGACGCTCACCTCCATCCGCGCCCCCCGCTGCGCCACATGGACGTCCGACCATGCGCCGACCGGGAACTCCCCGCCACCGGTCGCCAGGAAGCGCTGGCCCCCGCCGTAGGCGGGATCCCGCTTGCCCAGCTCCCAGCCGTTCGGCTTCAGGGTGATGTAGTAGAAGTGCTCGGGGTCGGTGTACGCCCAGACCAGCCAGGGCACTTCCCACGGATTCGGCTTCGGGGTGCGCAGCTGGGCCACCGTCCGCATCCGGGCCTTGAAGTCCACCGATTCGTAGACCGCGGTGGAGACGACCAGCCCGGCGTGCGTCTCCTGCGGCTTCCCGGCCGCCTCGGGGGAGAGCTCCAGGCCGTCGTGGCGGCCGATGTTCTCCCCGTGGCCGTCGAACACCGAACGCCACGGGCCGTGGACCGAACCCTCGGCCCACGGCCGCTCGGGCTTGCCGTCACCGGCCCCCCAGATGCCGCTCACCGCCAGGGCGGCGCCCGCCACCACGACGGCGGCGAGCAGAGCGAGGCCGAGCAGCCGGTGAACTCTCGTCATGCCGTCGAGTATGACCCCGGACCCTCGGGACGGGAGGCGACCAACGGGACGACGCCCCGATCGGGTCCGGCATCCGCGCCGAAGTCCTCCGCGAGCTGCGCGACGATGCGGTCGGTGGCATGCCCGTCACCGAAGGGGTTGCCCGCCGTCGCCATCCGCTCGTACGCCACCGGGTCGTCCAGCAACGCCATGGCCGCGTCCAGGATGGCCTCGGGCTCCGTGCCCACCAGCCGGGCCGCGCCCGCCTCCACCGCCTCGGGCCGCTCGGTGGTCGTCCGCAGCACCAGCGCCGGCTTGCCGAGGGTGGGCGCCTCCTCCTGGATGCCGCCGGAGTCGGTCAGCACGAGGTCGCAGGCGGCGAGCGTCGCGGAGAAGTCCACGTAGCCGAGCGGCTCGACGACCCGGATGGCGGGGTGGCCCGACAGCGCGGGCAGCAGCGCCTCCCGCACGGCGGGGCTCTTGTGCAGCGGCACCACCATCTCCACGTCGCCGCGGTCGGCCAGCCGGCACATGGCGTCGCCCATCGCCCGCATGGCGGCGCCCTGGTTCTCCCGGCGGTGCAGCGTGAGCAGGACGCGCCGCCGGTCGCTCTCGAAGAGGCTGCGCCCGGCGCCCTGGTCGAGGACCCACAGGAGGTTGTCGATGACGGTGTTGCCGGTGGTGAACACCTCGGCGCCGGGGACGCCTTCGGCCGTCAGGTGGGCGGCGGCCCGGGGGGTGGGGGCGAAGTGCCACCGGGCCATGCGGCCTATGAGGCGCCGGTTCAGCTCCTCGGGGAAGGGGTTGTCGATGACGCCGGTGCGCAGGCCCGCCTCGACGTGGGCGATGGGCAGGTGTTCGTAGAACGCGGTCAGCGCGCCGGTCAGCGCGGTGGTGGTGTCGCCCTGGACGACGACGAGGTCGGGCCGTTCCCCGCGGACGACCTCGCCCAGCCCGTCCACCAGCCGTGCCGTGAGGGCGGACAGCTGCTGCCGCTCGCGCATCACGTCGAGCTCGGTGTGCACGGGCACCTGGAGGAGGTCCAGCATCTGGTGGAGCATCTCGCGGTGCTGGCCGGTGGTGACGACGAGCGGGTCGAAGAGCGGCGAGGCGGCCATGGCGCGGGCCACGGGCGCCAGTTTGATGGCCTCCGGCCGGGTGCCGAGGACGAGCATGGCGCGTACGGGTGCGGTGATGATGTCAGTGGACATGGTTCTCCCTTGACAAGGGCGTGCCGATGGGCGGAGGGGGGCGCCGTGCGTCAGGTGCGCGCGGTCTTCAGCCAGGTCTGTTTGCCGGTGAGCATCCGCCACAGGCCCCACCATCCGGCGGCGAACCAGATGTAGCCGTAGAGGACGAAGAGGTGGGAGAGCAGGATCGCGCGCAGCAGCCCGAGCCCTTTCTCCCGCCGGGAGTAGACGAAGGCGTAGACGAACGCCGCGGTGAAGGACAGGACGTACGGGCCGAGCACCCACCAGGGGGAGATCAGCGAGTGGCCGGCCTCGACCGAGCCGACGACCGTGCCGCCGAGTGCGACCAGGAAGGACAGCGGCAGCAGCGAGGTGAGCAGGATGAGCACCGGGCTGGACAGGTGGTAGAGCAGGTCGACGGCGGGCCGGGCGGGGACCTCGCGCAGGATCAGCGGCACCAGGCCGGCCGACTGGAGGTGGCCCTGGAACCAGCGTGAGCGCTGGCGCACCAGGCGGCGCACGTCGAGGACGGCCTGCTGGGAGACCGCGGCGTGGGTGCAGTGCTGGTTGATCCAGCCGCGGGCGATCAGCCGCACGCCCAGGTCGAGGTCCTCGGTGAGCGAGTCGCTCCAGGGGCCGGCGCCGTCGGGCCCGATGAGCGAGTCCAGGGCGGCGAGCCGCATGAACTGCCCGTTGCCGCCCATGCCGACGCTGCCGATGTAGCGCCGGGCGCTCTGGAAGATGTCGCCGTAGATGACGAACTCCATGTCCTGGAGCCGGGCCAGCAGGCCCTTGTCGCGGTTGTACATCCGCACACCGATCTGGGTGCCGCCGGTGCGCGGGTCGTCGAAATACGGGTCGACGGCCTGCACCACGTGCTGGTCGAGCCGGCCGTCGGCGTCCACGACACAGACGATCACCTCGCTCGGGTCGTAGCCGTCGAGCAGCCCGGAGGTGCGCAGGTGGCGGATCCCGGCGTTGAGGGCCGCGCCCTTGCCCTTGCGGGCGTTCGGCAGGTGCCGCTGGAGGAGGTGGACCTTGCCGGGCGCGGCGCGCTCGGCGGCGGCGCGGGCGATGGCGGCGGTGCCGTCGTCGGACGCGTCGTCGATGACCAGGGCCATGAAGTTGCCCGCGGGCAGGGCGGTGATCCGGGCCAGGCTCTCCCCGAGGACGCGCTCCTCGTTGAGGCAGGCGAGCAGGAAGACGTAGAGGCGCGGCCGGCGCGGGCCGCGGCCCCGGCGCATCCGCCTTCTGGACAGGACGAAGAGAGTGGTGTTGTAGCAGCCGGCCATCACGATGATGGCCATGGCGGCCCAGAGCAGTATTTCGCTGATCAAGGCCGTTCACCGGAGTTCCGCAGCAGGAACCAGAACTTGACCGAGAGCATGACCATCGCGGCCGTGCAGTAGAGAAGGAAGCCCGCCCCCGCGGCTTCCTGCAATCCCTGGGCGAAAGGCAGACCCGGCAGCACTTTCGGCGCCGCGGCGAGCCCGGCCATGGGCAGGACGGTGCCCAGCACAGGTTTTCCGTACATGAGTTCCCCCCGAATTCGCCTCGCTTATGAGGCGTGCGGACGGAAGGTATCAGATGTAACCGGTGCGGCTGTCAAACTTGGTGGGAGTTGTTTGATCGGAATCTCAAATTCGATGGAACGGCCGTTTGGTAGGCCTGGTCAGGGCGGTGTGTGACGGGTGGGACGAATAGTCCGGACTAATTCCTGTGAACACAATTGCCGCCCGGAGATCGAACCTGTCTATTGACACCGTCTCTTACGGGCCAGAAGGATTGGCCAACTGCCGGGCCTGATGGTTTGCATGGGGCGACGGCAAAGAAAGAAACACCCAGGGGGAAACACAATGCAAAAATGGAGAAGGCGGCCCGGGGTTTTCCTGGCCTCCTCGGCCGTCATGGTGGTCACCGCCCTGCTGGGCGGCCTCGGACTTTCCGATTCGGCCGAAGCCACGAAGGCCCCGATACCCAAGCCGCCCGGCAGGGAAGGCAACCACCCGATCTCGCTCTCGTCGCAGAGCGCCGAGGACCTGGCCGCCTGGACCCGGTCCCGGCTGGCACTGGAGAAGCAGCGCAAGGCCCGCACCCTCGTCGTCCGCCCGGCCGTCCCGGCGGCCGGGAAGCCTGCGCCCTCCGCCCCGGTGAAGACCGCTTCCACGCGGGCCACCCAGGCGACGGCCACCCAGGCGCGGCCCGCAGTCTTCAAGCAGGCCACCGCCGCCTCCACCGCCTCCGCGCTCGTCCTCTACGACAACACCGGCCCGTACGGCCAGCTCGGCGAGCTCTACGCCATGGCCCTGTCCAACCTCGCCGGCCACTTCGGGACCGTGAACGCCAAGCCCGTCTCCTCCTACACCGCGGGCCTCGTCGAGCAGTACACCGCCACCTTCTACATCGGCTCGACCTACTACGGGGGCTCCGTCCCCGACGCCGTGCCCGCCGCCTTCTACCAGGACGCGCTGACCACCGGTCACCCCGTCACATGGATCGGCGACAACATCTGGAACATGGCGAACTCGGTCGGCGTCACGCAGTTCGAGCAGCACTACGGCTGGGACCCGACCAACTCCTACTTCGCGCCCAACGGCACCGTCGGGGACATCAACCAGGTCTCGTACAAGGGGCAGACGCTCACCCGCTCCATCCCGGCCGGACAGGACGGCGGCGTCCTCCACCCCGCCCTCCTCAGCGGCCCCGGCTATCCGCAGGTCAACCAGCTGGCCCAGGCCACGGACGCCAACTCCGGCACCACCAGCCCCTGGGCGATCCGCTCCGGCAACCTCACCTACGTCGGCGAGATCCCCTTCGCCTACGTCTCCGAGAGCGACCGCGTCGTCGCCATGGAGGACCTGCTCTTCGACTCGCTCGCCCCGGCGACCGCCGAGCGGCACCGGGCGTTCGTGCGCCTGGAGGACATCAGCCCCAAGTCGGACCCGACGCAGCTGCGGTCCATGGCCGACTACCTCTCCTCGCAGAACATCACGTACGGGATCAACGTCATCCCGACCTACACCGACCCCAAGGGCGTCTACAACAACGGGAAACCGGAGACGGTCACCCTCGCGCAGAGCCCCCAGGTCGTCTCGGCGCTCAAGTACATGCTCCAGCACGGCGCCGTGCTGATGGACCACGGCGACACCCACCAGTACAGCAACGTCAACAACCCCTACACCGGCGTCACCGGCGACGACTTCGAGTTCTTCAAGGCGCACGTCGACACGTCCAACAACGTCGTCTACGACGGGCCGCCGCCCGAGGACTCCACCGCCTGGGCGCAGAGCCGTGTCACCGCGGCCCTCGCCGGCTTCGCCGCCGCCGGGCTGCCCAGGCCGACGCTGTGGACCACCCCGCACTACGCCGCCTCGGCCGCGGACTACCGGGTGTTCGGGCAGAACTACTCGGCCCGGCTGGAGCGTTCGCTGTACTTCGCGGGAACACTGAGCGGCGGCGCGGTGGATTCCAGCCGCTACATCGGCCAGTTCTTCCCCTACTGGGTGAAGGACGTCTACGGTACGACCGTGCTCCCCGAGAACATCGGCAACTACGAGCCCCTGCCGTACAACAACCACCCGGCCAGGCTCCCCGCCGACCTCATCGCCTCCGCCAAGGCCAACCTCGCCGTGCGCGACGGTGTGGCGAGCTTCTTCTACCACCCCTACTACGCGCTGGACCCGCTGAAGCAGACGGTCGACGGCATCCGCGCCCTCGGTTACACCTTCGTCGGTCCCACGGAACTCGGCCAGTGAACGCGATGAAGAGGGCGGCCGCCGCACTGGCGGTCACGGCCGCCCTCTTCCTCGCGGGCTGCTCCTCCACCGGTTCCCCGGACGGCGGCCCGACCGGCGGCCCGACCGGCACCCGGCCCGACGACAGGAAGGTGAGCGGAATGCGGGGCATCACGCTCCCCTCGTGGAACACCGACGACTACGCCCGGCCCGAGGCGGGGCAGTTCCTCCGGCAGATCGCCTCCACCGGGGCCCGCTGGGTGACCTTCACCCCCACCTGGTACCAGGACGGTGTCACCGACCCCGGCATGCACACCACCGAGGAGACCGCGAGCGACAGCAGCCTCCGCCACATCATCGGCCTCGCCCACGCGAGCGGCCTCAAGGTCATGGTCAAGCCGCACGTCGACCTCCCGAACGACACCGACCGCGCCGAGATCCGGCCGAAGGACCCGGACGCCTGGTTCGGCGCGTACGGCAGTTTCATCACCCACTACGCGAAGCTCGCGGCGGACACGAAGTCCGAACAGCTGGCCGTCGGCACGGAGTTGGCCGGGACCTCGGGGGACGGCGCGCGCTGGAGCCGCGTCGTCGCGGCGGTCCGCAAGGTCTACGGGGGGCCGCTGACCTACGCCGCCAACTACGACGAGTATCGGAAGGTGGCCTTCTGGGGCGACCTCGACGTGATCGGCGTCGACGCGTACTGGCCGCTGGCGCAGAAGGCCACCACGGACGCGGCCGGGCTGCGGAAGGCGTGGCAGCCGATCGGTGACGAGCTGGCGGCGTTCTCCGCCCGGTGGCACCGGCAGATCCTCTTCACCGAGGCCGGCTACGTCAGCCAGCGCGGCACGACCACGGAGCCGTACTCCTGGACCGTCTCCAAGCGCTCCGGCGACGACGAACAGGCCGCGGCCTACGAGGCGTTGCTCGCCGCGTTCGAGGGCAAGCCGTGGTGGGCGGGCGTGTGCTGGTGGATGTGGGACGACTGGCCGGGCAGCGGGGAGACGGCGAAAAAGCTCGCGTACACCCCGCACGGCAAGCCGGCGGAGCGGGTGCTGCGGCAGTGGTGGGGGCAGCACTGAGCGTGGGCCGTGTGCGGGTGCGGGACGTCCACCTGCGCGGAATCGAGCCCGTCCGGCGTTCGAGGACGAATTCGAGGGCGAAGCAGGCCCGCATTCCGGGCGCCCGGAGATCCGCCGCACGCCGCAGGCGTCACGTATCGCAGTCCAGCACCGAGCCGCACAGCCCGCACCGGGCCCGCAGCCGGCCCTGCACCGGCACGCGCAGCCGCTGGTGGCAGGTGGGGCAGGGGAAGCTGACCCGCAGGGGGTCGTGGCCCTCGAACGCGTAGCCCCCGGCGGGGGAGCTGTGCGCGGAGCGCCGGTCGCGTGCGTAGCGGTGGCGGCCGAGCCGGCCCGCCGCGGCCAGCGGGGGGCGCTGTCCGTCGCGCCGGGCCCGCGCCACGCCCTTCACGTACGCGTCGTACGCCTGCGGGCTGGTGAACCACGGCGCGGGGTCCTCCCCGAAGGCCAGCGCCCGCTTGGCCAGGACGTAGCCGAACTCCTCGGGCGTGAGATAGCCGAGCTTCTGCGTGGAGACGGACGACTCGCGGTACGCGTCGAGCAGCAGCCAGCCCGAACCGAGGTACGCCGCCGCGGTGTCCGTGAGGATCTCGTTGTCCCGGGTGCCGGGGAAGCCGAGGTCGAGCCGGTGCAGATAGACGTGCATGACCTCGTGCGCGAGGGCCGCGCCGATGTCCTTGCGGTGCGTCTTGAAGCGGGAGTTGAGCTCGATGAAGTACTCCGGCCCGGCGGCGAGTTCGACGCTCCCGGCATGCCGCATCTCGCGGAAGCTCACGATCATCCGCGCGTCGGGCAGCCGGAGGTGCCGGACCATCGCCCCGGCGACCCGCTGGACGCCCAGGTAGGGGTTCTCGTCGTCGGAGAAGGCGACGTCCACGGGGAGCACGCTCGCCGCGAAGGAGTGCACGGTGTCGTAGGAGAGCCGTTTGTACAGCGCGGTGATCGCGGCGTGCACGGTGTCCAGGTGCGGAAACCCGTGCGCGATCTCGAGACCCGAGCCCACGCGACCACCCCCTAGGTCCGTCATGCGCTTTCCACTGTACGTGGGGGCAGGCCGGGCCGGGGCGGCGTTGCCCGGTGCGGGGGCCGGCCGTACGCCTGGCCGAAACGGAAGGCTTGTCGGCTGTTCGCCCGCTCCTCATAATCGCACCGCACCGCAAGGACTCATGTTCGAATATCGGATTGACATGAGCCTGCCATGAACGTGCTGTTCGTCGGTGCAACCCTCCACGAAGGGAAGTCCGTTGCGCACCTTCCTCAGAGCACTGAAGAGAACCGCGGCCGTCGTCGCGGTCACCGCCGCCGCGTTCACCCTCCAGCCCTTCACCGCCGCCCACGCCCAGGACCCGACCGCCCGACCCGGCCCCCACGTCGTCGGCGGCACCCCGGCCCAGCAAGGCGAATTCCCCTGGACGGTCCGCCTGTCCATGGGCTGCGGCGGCGCCCTCTACACCCCGCAGATCGTGCTCACCGCCGCCCACTGCGTCGACGGCAGCGGCCCCAACACCTCGATCACCGCGACCGCCGGGGCCGTCGACCTCCAGTCCTCCCAGGCCGTCACCGTCCACTCCACCCAGGTGCTGCAAGCCCCCGGCTACAACGGCACCGGCAAGGACTGGGCGCTCATCAAGCTCGCCGAGCCCATCGACCAGCCGCCCCTGAAGATCGCCGACACCACCGCGTACAACAACGGCACCTTCACCATCGTCGGCTGGGGCGCGGCCACCGAGGGCGGCCCCCAGGAGCGCTACCTCCTCAAGGCCACCGTCCCCTTCGTCGACGACGCCACCTGCCAGAAGGCGTACGGCGGCGCCTTCACCCCCGGCGACGAGATCTGCGCCGGCTACCTCCAGCAGGGCGGCGTGGACACCTGCCAGGGCGACTCCGGCGGCCCGATGTTCCGCCAGGACGACGCCGGCGCCTGGATCCAGGTCGGCATCGTCAGCTGGGGCCAGGGCTGCGCCCGCCCCGGCTACCCCGGCGTCTACAGCGAGGTGAGCACCTTCGCCGCGAACATCAAGAGCGCGGCGGCAAGCCTGGGCGGCTGACGCCGCCGGATCCGGGGTGTGGGTGCCCCCTGGAAACGGGTGCCTGGTTTCTGTCCTCAAGTGCCGGACGGGCTTGGGGGCGGGGGCCGGGGTCCCGCCGGGGCCGCGCCTGCGGCGGGCGTCCTCAAACGCCGGACGGGTTGAGTTGTCGCCCGGAACGGGCCGGCATGGCACTCACATCAGCCATATCAAGCCCGTCCGGCGTTTGAGGACACCGCCGCGCAGCGGTGGTGCGGCCGACACGACCCGCACCCGACCACAATTCCGCCCCCCGGCTCCGCCGATCCGCCGAATGGATCTCTCCGCTGCGCCGTCCGGTGGGTTGCGCGCCCCCGGACGGCGCAGTCCGGCACGCTGCCCGGTACGGCTTTCCGCGGCCCGTTCACGCGACCCCGGTATGACGTGAACGGGCCACCGTCATCCTTTCGGCCGATGCAGGAATGGTCGGACAGTCGACGTGTGGAGCCCATAAAGGTCCGTAACGTGAGAGCAGTGGCCCACCACAGGCCGCGCGCCGACCCGTCCGTACGAAAGGGACCTCCGTGTCCGCCAAGCACCGCATCGCCGCCGCCACCGTCCTCACCGCCGCCGTCGCCGCGGTGGTCTGGCCGACGGCCGGCGCCTTCGCAGCGGGTGCCGCGGACGGCAAGGACGGACACCCCGGCCGCCCCACCACCGTCCGCCAGATCCAGCTCCCGGACGGCAGCCGCGCCCGCCTCACCTCCGGCGAAGGCGGCACCAAGGCCACAGTCACCACCCACGGCAAGCAGCAGCGCACCATCGACACCACGCGCCCGGCCGCCGACATCGACCGGCTGCACCTGCGGATCATCGGCGGCGACACCGCCCGCCCCACCCTGCGCGCCGCCGTGGACGGCACCGAGGAGCCCAGCTACTACGACTTCACCTCCGGCTCCCTGGTGAAGGATGAGGTGAAGGAGCAGCCGAAGGACCACCAGCGCGGGACCAAGGCCGCGCCCGGCCACGCCACCCGGACCGGCCACGACGGCCGCTCCCAGCACGGCGACCCGCACACCCGCACCGCCACGCCGACGGCCGCCGCCGATCACCGCGGCAAGGTCCGCGCCGCGTCCAGCAACCCCGTCAAGCGCGTCGTCGAGGCCGGCGAGGCCATCAAGGGCCGGCACGACATCGGCACCCCCGCCATCGCCGGGGCGGCCCTGCTCGCCGCCGGCGGCGGCGCGTACGGCGTGCGGATCGCCCTGCGCCGCTCGGGCCGCACGGGGACGGACGCGTGAGCACAGCGGTTGCGGCACCCCGCCGCCCCCGCTGACATGGAAAGACTCGGACAGTACGACACCACCGGCACGGCAGGCACATGGCCGTGACGCGGTCGGCACGGAACAGGGCGAGGGACGGCGAGGGACACAGCATGGCTATCACCGTGGTCATCGCGGACGACCAGGAGATGGTCCGCACCGGCTTCCGGATGATCCTGGAGAGTCAGCCGGACATCGACGTCGTCGCCGACGTCGTGGACGGCGAGGCCGCCCTGGCGGCCGTCGAGGAACACCGCCCCGACGTCCTCCTCCTCGACATCCGCATGCCCAAGCTCGACGGCCTGGAGGTCACCCGCCGCCTGTCCGCGCTCTCCGCCGCCCACCCCGAGCGCGGCCAGCGCCCCCGCATCGTCATCGTCACCACCTTCGACCTCGACGAATACGTGCACACCGCGCTCCGCAACGGCGCCTCCGGCTTCCTCCTGAAGGACGCGAGCCCCGCCATGCTCGTCGAGGCCGTGCACGCCGCCGCTGTCGGCGACTCCCTCATCTCACCCGCCATCACCGTCCGCCTGCTGCGCGACATGGCCCCGGCGGGCACGGCGGGCGCCGCCCGCACCCCCTCCGAGCCGCTCACCGACCGCGAGGCCGACGTCGTCCGCTGCCTGGCCCGCGGCGCGACCAACGCGGAGATCGCCTCCGAACTCTTCGTCTCCCTGTCCACGGTCAAGACCCACCTGGCGAACGTGCAGCTCAAGCTCGACGCCCGCAACCGCGTCGAGATCGCCGCCTGGGCCTGGGAGAGCGGGCTGGCCACGGGCGGATCGTGAACAGACTGGCCGGGTGGGCCACCCGGCACCCCCGCAGGGCCGCCGTGGCCAAGGCCGCCCTCGGCGCCGTCCTGCTGTGCCTGGTCGGCTTCGAGGGCTTCGCCCTCGCCCGTCAGCCCAGCCAGCCGCACGCCATGGTCCTCGCCTCGGGCGTCGCCGTCTGCCTGTGCGCCGTCCCCTACAGCTGGATCCGGCTGCCCGTACGCGCCGCCGTCGCGGTCGCCGTCTCCCTGACCACCTCCGCCGTCCTCATGGCCACCGACCACCCCTCCGTCGTCTGGGGCATGGGCGAGGCCATCGCCCTGCTCGTCCTGCTGACCGGTGTCGTCCAGCAGGCCCCCGCCCGGGTCGCCGCCACCCTCGGCCCGCTGCTCGGCATCGCCTGCGTCGCCGCCCCCATACGCGATCTCGCCCCCGGCCGCTTCACCGCCGTCTTCGGCACTCTCACCGTGGTCGTCGCCGCCTACTCCCTGCTGCTGCGCAACCAGTCGGGCCAGCGCGTACGGGACATGGCGGCCGTACGCACCGCCGAGCGCCTCGAACTCGCCCGCGAGCTACACGACCTCGTCGCCCACCACGTCACCGGCATCGTCGTCCAGGCCCAGGCCGCCCGCTTCACCCACCTCGACGGGCCCGCCGCCGCGGCCGCGTTCGAACGGATCGAGACCTCGGCGAGCGAGTCGCTCCACGCCATGCGGCGCCTCGTCGGCGTCCTGCGCGAAGGCGACGCCCAGACCGAGCCCGTCGCGGGCCTGCCCGAGGTGCGCGCCCTCACCGAGGCCTTCGCCCGCACCGGCCCGCCCGTCGTCCTCTACGTCGAGAAGGGCCTGGAGGACTGGATCCCCGGCGACGTCGCCGCCGGCGTCCACCGCGTCGTCCGCGAGGCCCTCACCAACATCCGCAAACACGCCGCCGACGCCACCGCCGTACGGATCGGGGTACGCGGCGTCGCCGCCGGCGTCGAACTGCGCATCGCCGACGACGGCAAGAACGCGGCCGCCCTCAACGAACAGGCCAGGGGAGGCGGGTTCGGCCTCGTCGGCCTCAGCGAGCGGGCCAAGGCCATGGGCGGCCTCCTGCGCGCGGGCCCCGCGCCCGAGGGCGGCTGGGAGGTCACCGCGCTCTTCCCCGCACCCCGCCCCCCGCGCTGAGTCAGAACGTCACGACGGGCTGGCCGTAACACAGGCAGAACGGATGCCCCGCGGGATCCCTGAACACCCGGAACCCGCGCGTCCGGCCACCACTGTCGTGCAGGAACACCGCACCCAACGCCTCCACCGCACGCTGGGCCACCTCCACGTCCTCGACCGTGTCCACCACGAAGTCCAGGTGAAACTGCTGCGGATGCTCCGGATCCGGCCACCGCGGCGGCCGGTGGTCCGCCACCCGCTGGAAGGAGAACCGCCGCCCGTCCGGCGCGTACAGCTCCGCCCACTCTGGATCCTCCGCGTCCAGCCGCCCGCCGAGGATCCCCGCGTAGAACGTGCCCAGGACCACCGGGTCCGGACAGTCGATCACCGTGCTCAGAAGTTTCGCGATCATGAACGAATCCTGCCCGGCCACCGCCGTTGGTCCAACATCCGCCCGCCCTTTGTTCGCGGGCGTCAGCGGTGGGCGACAGCGAGCAAGTGGGAGCTCGCCGCCAGGAGGTCCGGATACGGTTCCGCCGCACGCGCGGCGGCGAGGGCCGCGTCGAACAGGGGCGAGCCGATGAGAGATTGCCCCGTGTGCTGCTCGGCGGCCTTGAGCAGTGACCACGTGGGGCCTTCGATCGCGTACACCGTGACGTCGTGGAACCCGGCAGCGCTCATCTCCTCGACGAGCTGGGGTCCGGTGTGGAAGTACGCGGCCGTGAATCCCTTGCGGCCCGGCTCGTGCACGCCCGTCGCGAGAATGTCGGTCACGGCGTCCCGCACGCTTTCGCGAGCCAGCCAGGTGGTGGCGGTGTGCTCGAAGAGGGATGCGTACCGGTTGATCGCGGCAGCCACGACGAGGCCGCCGGGCGCGGTGACCCGGCGCGCTTCGGTCAGCGCCTGATCGCGGTCTGCCCGGTCAAGGAGGTGGTACAGCGGGCCCAGCAGAAGCGTCACGTCGTACGAACCGTCCTTGGCGGCGAGACTGCGCGCGTCTCCGACCTGGGCCGTGCAACCGGTGTGCTTGGCCTGCTCGACGTGCCGTGCCACCGGATCGACGAGGTGGACCTGATAGCCGTCGTCCGTGAGCCATCGGGCGTGGGCACCGGGCCCGCCGCCCACGTCGAGGACGGTGGCCGGAGCGGCAGGGAGATGACGGCGGAGGAGTTCCTGGGTGCGGAGCATTTCCAACGTGCCGTCCGCCGTTGACGTCAGCCGGGTGGCTTCGTCGAAGGTATCGGTATAGAAGTCGATGATCTCCGGATCCACCTGAGGCGTCGTCATGACGGCGATGCTCTACCGTGACCGGTCCACCTGTCCAGAGATGCGGGAGTGTTCAGCCATGCCGATGCTGAAGTACGAACAGATCGCCGACTCCTTGCGACGCCGGATCACCGAAGGGGAATTCGGCCCGGGCGATCTGCTGCCGTCCGGTCGTGACCTGTGTGAGCAGTGGAGCGTGTCCCGGGCGACGGTCAACAAGGCGTTCGACGTATTGCGGGCCGACGGGGCGATCGTCGCTCACCAGGGCCTGGGCTTCCGCGTCACCGAGACGCCGCTGGCGCGCCCTGCCGGGGGACGCGGGATCGGCGCCACGCGGGTTTCCAACGGGCGACCGTTCCGCAGGATGGGCCAGCCGGTCAGGGAAGTGCCGCCCGCCCATGTCGCCGATGCACTGGGTCTTCGGCCTGGAGAAACGGCATTGCGGCGGGACCGGCTGGTGCTCCTTCCCGAAGGAGCACCCCTGTCGCTGGTCAGCGCGTGGTTTCCACCGGCTGTCGCCGACCAGTGCCCGAAGCTCGCTCAGGTGAAGCCGATCGCTGAAGGGACAACCCACTACATCACTCGCCAGACCGGGCGTTCCCCCGCTTGGGGCACGGATACGACCACGGTGCGATTGGCCGGCGCCGCGGAGGCCGAGGCGCTCGGGCGTTCACTTCCGCTCGCGGTGGCGGTGGACCTGCATGTGGCCCGCGACAGTGAAGGGAGCCCTCTGGTTTGTGAGGAAGGAGTGACTCCGTCCGGCTTGTGGGAGCGCACCGAGAACTACTCGATGGGATCAGCGAGTTGACGATGGACTTGACTGGACCGGTCTACCGGTCCAGTGTGATGGGTGTGGCGTAAGCCACACCCATCTTGTCGTTGGTAACGGCCTGTTGAGCTGCACTGCCCCGATCCGGGCGGCAGGACATCGCCGGAATCGACAGCCCCCGGCGTCGCCGCCACGGCCCGGGGTATGGCCCACGCTTATGAGGAGCGTCGACATGCGTGACTGCATCTCGCGGTGGTTCGCAAGGACGCGGGTGATTTTCGCGTCCCGGACTCCCCATCCGGCCTCTCGCACTCGCGACACCATCCCTGCGGAGCCGCCGCCCTCTGCGCCCGTCGAACCGCTGACGCATCCGGACAGCTCTTACCGCCCGCGCGAACCTCAAGGCGCCGCTTGCGGCGTCTATGTATGGGCCACTGCCCATGGCATCGACATCAAGCGCAGCTCACCCCTCCGCTCGTGCACCTGCTGCGCGCCGGACGTGGATCAAGTGGTGCCCGAGATCGGCGCGTTCGTCGTGGATGCCACGCGAGGGAAGGTCGGGCACGTCATGGGCCGCGACGGGCTCTGGCTTCGGCTGCGGCCGGTCGACGGCGGCGGGGAGTGGAAGGCGCACTCCGATGCCACTCGGACCGCCACCGATGCCGAACTGCCTCAGTGCGAAAGTGCGGGCGGCCAACTCCGTGGGCAGATGGGGGAAGTGAGCCCGGCGAAGGTGCGGGGCGCGGCGGCCGTCGGAGGTGACTGCGAGAACGAGACGGCCGGACAGTACGCCTGGATCACCGCCGCCGGCGAACCCGCACCCCGCGAGATCCACCGCACCCCGCTGCCCGCCGCCACCCACCCCACCACCCACGCCTATGAGTTCACCGCACCGGACCACGGCGAGGCATGGACCGGCCTGCGCAAGACCGGCGACGACGGCACGGCGGAGTTCGTCCTGGACGCCTTCACCGTCCACGACCTCGGCACCTGATCCCCCCCACGGGCCCGCCCCGCCGGTCATCACCGCCACCGGCCGGTGACCGGCGGGAACCGGGGCGGCCACACCACAAGCCCACCCCACCCCCTGGCAGGAAGGCCCCGCATCCACGAAGATCGGCCCCGGAGAACCCCGACCCGGAGGCCCAGCCGCATGTATCACACATGGATGAGGTACTTCACCCCCGGCCCGGTCCACCACCGGCTCGGACTCGCCTGCCTCGGCGTCGGCCTCCAGCACGGCGAACTCCCCACCGTCGGCCCCCGCACCCTCGACCACCACGTCGCCGTCGTCATCACCGCCGGCACCGGCTGGCTCCGCACCCCCGACGGCCGCACCCGCACCGTCACCGCCCCCGCCCTCATCTGGCTCACCCCCGGCACACCCCACCACTACGGCGCCGACCCCGGCACCGGCTGGGACGAGAGCTTCGTCGACTTCACCGGCCCCGCCGTCGCCGCCTACACCGAACTCGGCTACATCGAACCCCACCGCCCCCTCGTCCCCCTCACCGAAACCGCCGGCGCCCGCGCCGCCGTCAACCGCATCGCCCGCGCCGCCCGCCGCGGCAACCCCCACCTCGAAGTCGAGACCTCCGCCGCCGTCCACGAACTCCTCATCGCCCTCCGCCGCGCCCGCGCCGACACCCCGCCCGGCACCGACCCCGTCCTCGCGGCCCTCGCCCGCGACGCCTTCCTCCCGCTCTCCGTCGCCCAGCACGCCGCACGCCACGGCATGACCCCCACCGAACTGCGCACCGCCGTCCGCCGCGGCGCCGGATGCAGCCCGAAGGACTACCTTCTGCACATCCGCCTCGGCCGCGCGAAGGAACTCCTCGCCGCCACCGAGCTGCCCATAGCGGCCGTCGCCCGCCGTGTCGGCTACGACGACCCCGCCTACTTCAGCCGCCTCTTCGCCCGCCGCGTCGGCACCGCACCCGTACGCTTCCGCCGCCGCCAGGGCCGCACCGTGCCCGGCGGCTGGAGCGACCGCATCCCCGATCCGGAACACCCACCGGTCATCGGACCCCGCACTTCCACATAGGCTCGGTGACCATGACCGACAGTGCCCCCGAGTCCGCCAGCACCGAGCTGAGCCGACTGCGCGACAGCATCGACAACATCGACGCCGCGGTGATCCACATGCTCGCCGAGCGCTTCAAATGCACCCAGCAGGTCGGCCACCTCAAGGCCGCCCACAAACTGCCCCCCGCCGACCCCGCCCGCGAGGCCCGCCAGATCGCACGCCTGCGAGAACTCGCGGAGAACGCGAAGCTGGATCCCGCGTTCGCGGAGAAGTTCCTGAACTTCATCATCGCGGAGGTCATCCGCCACCACGAGACGATCGCCCGCTCCTGATCGGGCCGCGCTGGGGGGCTCGTCGGCCGGCTCGCTGCCCCGGGCCCCCGGGCCGCTGCCCCCGGACCCCCAGGGTTCGCCGCCCCGGGCCCCGCGAGCCTTGCACGGGGCGCATAGCTCCACGCGCCTCTGACGGGGCTCGTCCCTGCGGGAACTGGGCCGGTCGCTCGCGCGCAAGGCGGACCCCGGGCTGCGCCCGGGGCTGCCGCTCGTGTTCGTCTGCCGGCCCGGTGGGGGCTGGTCGCGCAGTTCCCCGCGCCCCTGGCGGGGCGCGCCTGACTTTCGGCTGCGGGCCGGTTGCCGCCCACGGCGGGAGCGTCCTCAATCGCCGGGCACGGGCTGAAATCGCGCACCCTGCCGCAGAATCAAGGCCACGGTCCGCGAAAACCAGCCCGTCCGGCGCTTGAGGACAACGCGGCGTAGCCCTGTTGCGGGGGCCGGGGCGAAGCCCGTGGGGGCCCGGGGGCGAAGCCCCGGAAGAACACCCCACAGCCACCCGAACCAGCCCGTCCGGCGCTTGAGGACAACGCGGCGTAGCCGCGTCACGGGGCCCGGGGCGAAGTCCCGGAACAGGCCAAGAACGAGATCATGGCCCCATGCCCGCACTGACACGTGAAGAAGCGCAGAACCGAGCCCGCCTCCTCGACGTCCACCGCTACGAGATCGACCTCGACCTCACCCGCGGCGACGACCTCTTCCGCTCCACCACCGTCATCCACTTCTCCGCCCGCACGGCAGGAGACACCTTCGTCGAGGTCAGGCCCGCCACCCTGCACCACGCCACCCTCGACGGACACCCCCTCGGCCCCGCCGCGCTCGACGACAACCGGCTCCTGCTCACCGGCCTCGCCCCCGGCCCCCACGAGCTGCGCGTCGAAGCCGACATGCGCTACTCCCGCACCGGCGAGGGCATGCACCGCTTCACCGACCCCGCCGACGGCGAGACCTACCTCTACACCCAGACCTTCCTCGACGACGTCCAGCGCGTCTTCGCCGCCTTCGACCAGCCCGACCTCAAGGCCGTCTTCGACGCCACCGTCACCGCACCACCCGCCTGGACCGTCCTCGGCAACGCCGTCGCCACCCGCACCGGCGACCCCGCCGAAGGCCGCTGGACACTCGCCACCACGCAGCCCCTGAGCACCTACTTCGTCGCCTTCGCCGCAGGCCCCTGGCACTCCGTGCGCACCGAACACGCCGGACTGCCCTTCGCCCTGCACTGCCGCCGCTCCCTGGCCGCCCACCTCGACGCCGACGCCGAGGAAATCCTCGACATCACCCGCCGCTGCTACGACCGCTTCCACGAGATCTTCGACGAGCCCTACCCCTTCGACTCCTACGACCAGGCGTTCGTCCCCGAATTCAACGCCGGCGCCATGGAGAACCCCGGCCTCGTCACCTTCCGCGACGAATACGTCTTCCGCTCCGCCGTCACCGACACCGAACGCCAGTCCCGCGGAGTGACCATCGCCCACGAGATGGCCCACATGTGGTTCGGCGACCTCGTCACCCTCCAGTGGTGGGACGACATCTGGCTCAACGAGTCCTTCGCCGAATACCTGGGCTACGAAGTCCTCGCCCGGGCCACCCGCTTCGACGGCGCCTGGACCGAATTCGCCTGCGGCCGCAAGAGCTGGGGCTACGACGCCGACCAGCGCTCCTCCACCCACCCCGTCGCCCCCGACGCCGACGCCGTCCACGACACCGCCTCCGCCCTCCTCAACTTCGACGGCATCTCCTACGCCAAGGGCGCCTCCGTCCTCCGCCAGCTCGTCGCCTGGCTCGGCGAGAAGACCTTCCTCGCCGGCCTCAACGACCACTTCACCCGCCACCGCTTCGGCAACGCCACCCTCGCCGACCTCATCGACTCCTTGGCCCGCCACACCGACCGCGACGTCCACACCTGGGCCGACACCTGGCTCCGCACCACCGGCGTCGACACCGTCACCCCCACCGTCACCCCCACCGGCACCACCCCGACCGGCACCACCGGCTGGCAGGTCACCCTCCACCACGACGGCACCCGCCCCCACCACCTCGCCCTCGGCCTCTACGACCACGCCCCCGACGACCCCCACACCCTCCTCCTCCGCGACCGCCCCACCCTCGACCTCCCCGCCCACGGCGACCACACCCTCGACCTCCCCGGCCCCCGCCCCGCCCTCCTCCTGCCCAACGACGGCGACCTCACCTACGCCAAGATCCGCCTCGAC
Organism: Streptomyces sp. NPDC051173; assembly: GCF_040689515.1. Lineage (NCBI taxonomy): Bacteria > Bacillati > Actinomycetota > Actinomycetes > Kitasatosporales > Streptomycetaceae > Streptomyces > Streptomyces sp. NPDC051173. Next base: position 1,033 of record NZ_JBFBBD010000090.1, on the reverse strand, counting down.
GCCACCTCCTGGGACACCGCCGTACGCTCCCTCTCCGGCCTCCCCGACCCCCTCGCCCGCGCCGTCGTCTGGAGCGCCGCCCGCGACATGGTCCGCGACGCCGAACTCACCCCCGCCGCCTACCTCGAAGCCGCCCGCGCCCACCTGCCCCACGAGACCGACACCGCCATCACCCGCAGCGTCCTCGCCTTCGCCCGCCAACAGATCACCGACCGCTACACCCACCCCACCGCCCGCCCCACCGCCCTCGCCACCCTCACCGACCTCTGCCACGACCTCCTCGACCGCACCCCCGGCCACGACACCCAGGGCCTGCGCCTCACCGCCGTACGCACCCTCATCGACAGCACCACCACCCCCGACACCCTCCACCACTGGCTCACCACCGGCACCGCACCCGGCGGCCTGGCCCTCGACCCCGAACTCCGCTGGCGCACCCTCGCCCGCCTCGCCGCCCTCGGCGCCACCACCCCCGCCGCCATCGACGCCGAACTCGCCCGCGACCCCAGCGCCACCGGCCAGGAAGGCGCCGCACGCTGCCACGCGGCACTCCCCGACCCCACGGCCAAACAAGCCGCCTGGGACGCCATGTACACCCGCGACGACCTCTCCAACTACCTCTTCACCGCCACCGCCCAGGGCTTCTGGCAGCCCGAACAGCTCGACCTCCTGCGCCCCTACCGCGACCGCTGGTTCCCCGCCGCCACCGCACTCGCCACCCGCCGCGGCGCCGCACTCGCCGACGCCGCCGGCCGCCACGGCTTCCCGCACCCCTTCGTCGACACCGAGACCCTCCGCCTCGGCGAGGAATGCCTGGCCACCACCGCCCCCACCCCCGCACTGCGCCGCAAGCTCACCGACCAGACCGCCGACCTCCGCCGCGCCCTGACCATCCGCGCCGCCCGCCCGTAACACGAAAACGCCGAGGCGCCCGTGACCCTCATCAGGGCTAAGGTGCGCGGGGCTTCCAGAGTCTCACCAAAAAGTTTGACGGTCAACACGATCACACCCCGTATCGGCGGGCGTCCCAGGG
>NZ_JBFBBD010000089.1:0-27422 GCF_040689515.1 Streptomyces sp. NPDC051173 | reverse complement strand
GGCTCCCCCAGCTACCGCTGGGAGGTGCCCCCAGCGGGCGCGTCCTCAAACTCCCCCAGCTACCGCTGGGAGGTGCCCCCAACGGGCTGGATTTCACGGACCGTGGCCCTGATTCTGCGGCCGGGTGCGCAAATTCAGCCCGTCCGGCGTTTGAGGACAACGCGCGAAGCGTGTTGAGGGGGTCTGGGGGCTCGCCCCCAGTTTCGGGAAGGGGCGGGGTAGGGGAACAAGCCCGCCGCAGGCGGCGACGGACCGTAAGGGAACATGACCGCAGCAACCCGCACGCACCGCCATGGAGGAACCGTGCCCCCCAAACCCGCAACCCTCGCCGCCTTCGAAGCGGCGAAAGGGTTCATGCCCCTCGACGAAGGCCTCGCCCTCCACGAAGCCGCCGTAGCCGCAGCGGCAGCGTCCCCGCACCCGCTCCTCGAAGTCGGCACGTACTGCGGCCGGTCCACGATCCTGCTCGCCGACGCCGCCCGGGAGGCCGGGACGACGGTGGTGACCGTCGACCACCACCGCGGCAGCGAGGAGCAGCAGCCCGGCTGGGAGTACCACGACCCGACGGTCGTGGACCCCGAGGTGGGCCGGATGGACACGCTGCCCACCTTCCGGCGCACCCTCCACAAGGCGGGTCTCGAGGAGCACGTCATCGCGGTCGTCGGCCGGTCGCCGCAGGTCGCGGCCGTCTGGGGCGCGCCCCTGGGGCTGGTGTTCATCGACGGCGGGCACACCGACGAGCACGCCACGGGCGATTACGAGGGCTGGGCACCGCATCTCGCGGAGGGCGGGCTGCTCGTCATCCACGACGTCTTCGCCGACCCGGCGGACGGCGGCCAGGCCCCGTACCGCGTGTACCGCAGGGCCCTCGCGTCCGGGGCGTTCACCGAAGTCTCGGTGACGCGCTCGCTGCACGTTCTGCGCCGTACCGGTCCCGGCATCTGAACCTCGGCGCTAGCATCGCCGGATGTCCAAAGGCAGTTTTCCCCGCTTTCCCGGGTCCCAGGGCGGCAGCGGCACCCCGCTGCTCGTAGCCGTGGCGGCGGTGGTCACGGCCGGTCTCCTGGGCTGGCTGCTGTGGGGCGCGAACGGCGGCACGGCGGACGACGGCAAGCGTCCGGCGGCGGCCGCCGCCTCGTCCGCGGCGCCGTCGGCGCACCGTACGAGCCCGTCCCCGGAGCCCCGTACGTCAGCGCCGGAGCGGCCGTCGCCGTCCGCGCCGGCGGCGGAGGGCACTCCGGGCTCCGGCGGCCCGCTCAAGGGCAAGGTGGTCGTCGTCGATCCCGGGCACAACATCCACAACAGCGAGCACACCGCGGAGATCGACCGCTCCGTGGACATCGGCACGGGCCGCAAGGAGTGCGACACCACCGGCACGTCCACGGACGCCGGTTACCCGGAGGCGACGTTCAGCCTCGACGTCGCCCACCGGATCCGGGAGCTCCTCCAGGAGCAGGGCGCGGAGGTGCGGCTCACCCACGACGGCGACCGGCCGTACGGGCCGTGCGTGGACGAGCGGGCCGAGATCGGCAACAAAGCGCACGCGGACGCCGCCGTCTCCGTGCACGCGGACGGCGCGGCCGTCGGCGACCGCGGGTTCCATGTGATCCTGCCCGCCGCGGTGAAGGGCGGCCGCGCGGACACCGGACCGATCGCCGGGCCGTCGAAGGAGCTGGGCGAGCGGATCGCGGGCACCTTCGTACGGACGACCGGAAGCGCGCCGTCCAACTACATCGGTGGCGGCACCGGGCTCGACACCCGCTCGGATCTCGGCGGCCTCAACCTCTCGACGGTCCCCAAGGTGTTCATCGAGTGCGCCAATATGCGCGACCCCCAGGACGCCGCTCTGCTCACCGACCCGGCATGGCGCCAGAAAGCGGCGCAAGGGATCGCGAACGGTGTCGCGGACTTCCTGCGGAGGTAAGTACCAGCAGGCCACAGGCATGTCACGAGGGTGATACGAAGGAGACGCCCCGACCGCTCAGGCGATAGGTTCACCCGTACGATGGGGGGCCACCCCCGCGCCCCCTCGCATCTCGCGTACCGGCGACAGCGACGAAACTGATCAACACTGACAAAGGACTTTAGGTGAACATCCGCTCCCTCACTCGAGGCGACGGCGTGGTGATCGGAGCAGCGGTGTTGCTGTTCATCGCCTCGTTCCTCAGCTTCTACTCGTACGACTGCGGCGCGCAGTCGTCGTTCTGCCCGACGGAGCCGAACGGCTGGAAGTCCGGCCTGTTCCCCGTACTGCCGTCGATCTTCCTCGCCGGGATCATCGCCGCCGCGCTCATCGTCGCCGCCCGTTTCCAGCCCGAGGGACGCAAGCTCGTCGGCATGGGCCTGGACCAGTGGGGCACCGCGTTCGCGGTGTTCGCCGCGTGGTCCTCGCTGTGGACGATCGTCGGTGGCGGGTCCCAGGTGTCCGCGGGTGTCGGCCAGATCCTCGGTCTGATCGCCAACCTCGCACTCGCCGCGGCCGCGCTGCTCACGCCGCGCACCCCGGCGCTCAAGGCTCCGCTGATGGGTACCCCCGGCCCGCAGGCGCCGGGTCCGTACGGCGTCGGCCCGAACCCGGGCTACGGCTACCCCGGCGGCATGCAGCAGCCCGGTGCCGCCGGCCCGTACGGCGCGCAGCCCTCGTACGGCGGCCAGCCGCAGCAGCCCCAGCCGGGGCAGCAGCAGGACCACGGCATGGGTGAGGCGGCGGCCGCCGCCCCGCAGGCCGCGGCGCAGCCCGCCGCTCCGGCAGCGGACTTCGCCCCGTTCTGGTTCGCCGTGCCGGTGGCCCGTCCGCTGTACGCGGAGGACGGCTCCCCGACGCCGGTCGCCGAGCTCGCGCCCGGCACCTGGTACCTCGCGGTCGACCAGCGCGGTCAGGCCCTCGTCGCGCAGACGCAGGACGGCCGCCGCGGTGTGCTCCAGGACACCACGGGCATCCAGCGCGGCTGACGCGCGCCCGCCCTTCTCGACGGCCCGCCGGGGTTTCCCCGGCGGGCCGTCGTCTTGTCCCGCGCCGGGCGGGTCCGTACAGTCGCATAACTGACACACCGTCAGCTCATGGGGGTGGCCATGCGGCTCGGACTCGCGCTCGGCTACTGGGGCCGCGGCCCCGACCCCCGCCACGTCGAGCTCGCCATGGCGGCGGAACGGCTGGGCTACGACTCCGTGTGGACGGCCGAGTCCTGGGGCTCCGACGCCTTTACCGCCCTCACCTGGATCGCGGCGCACACCCGGCGCGTACAGCTCGGCACGGCGGTGGCGCAGATGGCCGCGCGCGCCCCGACCGCGACCGCGATGCACGCGCTGACCCTCGACCACCTCTCGGGCGGCCGGATGCTGCTCGGCCTCGGCCTTTCGGGCCCCCAGGTCGTGGAGGGGTGGTACGGCCGCCCCTTCCCGGACAGCCCGCTGACCGCGACGCGGGAGTACGTCGAGGTCGTACGGCAGGTGCTGCGCCGCCGGGCACCGGTCGCCCTCGAAGGCCGCCACCACCCCCTCCCCTACACCGGCCCCGGCGCCACGGGCCTCGGCAAGCCGCTCAAGCCGGTCACCCATCCCCTGCGGCCCGACCTGCCCGTCCTGCTCGGCGCCGAAGGCCCCCGGAACATCGCCCAGACCGTACGCATCGCCGACGGCTGGCTGCCGCTGTACTGGTCCCCGCTGCGCACCGGTCTCCACGCGGCGGCCCTCGCCCACGCCCCCGAAGGCTTCATGGTGGCGCCGCTCGCCCAGGCCCACCTCTGCGCGGACGTGGCCGAGGGCCTGCGGCCGGTGAAGGCCATGCTCGGCTTCTACATCGGCGCCATGGGCCACGCGAGCCGCAACTTCCACGCCGACCTCATGGCCCGCATGGGCTTCCCCGAAGAGGCGGAACGGGTCCGCTCCCTCTTCCTCGCGGGCCGCCGCTCGGAAGCGGTCGCGGCGGTGCCGTCCGCTTTCGCCGACGAGATCTCCCTGGTGGGGCCGCGGTCCCGGATCGCGGAACGGCTGTCTCTTTGGCGGTCGGGGCCGGTGACGGATCTGCTGGTGATCACGCGGGATGTGGAGACGTTGCGGGTGCTGGCGGAGCTGAACGGGTAGGGGGTGCGGGTTGCTTGCGCCTGCGCCTACACCGGTCCAAGCACCGGCTTGCCCGCCCCCCAAAGCCACGCATCGAAAAGCGGCTTCAAACTCCGCCCCGCCTTCTCCTCGCACAGCGCGATGAATTGCGACGTATCCCCATTACCGTGACGGTGATCGGAAACCCACTGCCGCGCAACAGCGAAAAACGTCTCATCCCCCACAGCCCCCCGCAATTCATGCAGAAGCATCGCCCCCCGCCCATAAACCGGCGGATCCGAAATCGTCTCCGGCGTGGGGTCCCCCGGCGGGAACGCCCAAATACCCTCGCTCTCCGGGTCCTTGCCGGAGTAGAAGTCGTCGAATATGCGCTGGGCGGAGCGGCCGCCCTCCTTCTCCTCCCACATCCATTCCGCGTACTGCGCGAAGCTCTCGCTGAGCCACATGTCGCGCCAGGTGCGCGGGGTGACGGAGTTGCCGAACCACTGGTGGGCGACCTCGTGGACCACGATGGCGTCGGTGGGCGCCGCGTCGAAGTACGGCTTGGTCTGGGTCTCCAGCGCGTAGTCGACGTAGTCGTTATGGTCGATGACCGCCCCGGCCGAGGAGAAGGGGTACGGGCCGAAGAGCCCGCTCGCCCAGTCGATCGCGCGGGGCAGCAGCTTCGCCATGCGCGGTCCGGCGGCGGCTTCCTCGGGGTGGGTGGCGATATAGAGGGGCAGGTCGCCGGCCTTCGCGGTGGTGACCTCGAATTCGTTCACGACGACGCTCGCCAGATAGCTCGCCATCGGCTCGGGGCTGTGCCAGGAGAAGGTGGCACTGTCACCGCGCACCTCCTTCCGCTTCAACTCCCCGTTGGCCACGGCGGTGTAGCCCTTGGGGACGGTCACCTCGATGTCGTACGTGGCCTTGTCGGAGGGGTGGTGATTGCCGGGGAACCAGGCCGTCGAGCCGGCGGGTTCGCCCAGCGCCGCGGCACCGCCGTCCGTCTCCACCCACCCTTCGAGGGACTCGCCGTCCGCGTCCGTGATCTCCTCGGGCACGCCCTCGTAGACGACCACCGTCTGGAATTCGCGCCCCTTTCCGACCGTCGCGCCGGGCGTCACCGTCAGCTTGGTGCCCTTCCTCGCCGTGCTGGCAGGCTCCCCGTCGACGCGGGCGCCGCGCACCCGCATACCCTTGAGGTCGAGGTTGAAGGCGTCCAGATCCTGGGTGGCGCGGGAGGTGATGACGGCGGTGGCGTGCAGCCGGTTGCCCTCGGGTTCGTAGTCCAGCGTCAGGCCGTAGTGCTGTACGTCGTAGCCGCCGTTGCCCAGGCGGGGGAAGAGCGGGTCGCCTGCCCCGTCGGCTCCCGCCTTCCCGCTGTCGCTCCCGCCGGAGCAGGAGGCGACGAGCACCAGCGCCACGGGCAGCAGTGCCCGGCGCCCCGGTCGGCGGCGCGGGGCACGGCTCGTGGAGGATCTGGGTATACCGGTCATGCACGCGATGCTCTCACCCGGCCGCCGCTCAGAAGCTCGCCGTCTCCAGCCAGAAGTCGAGGACCGCGCGGTCGCCCAGCACCTCGACCCGGCCGCCGTCCAGCGGCTGCCGCCGGTAGACGACGGTCAGCACGTCGGTCATCGGCCCGCTCAGGGTGACGGCCGCCTCCTCATGCCCCCGGTGCCAGGCGAAGCGGTCGCCGGTGAGGTCGACGAACCACTCGGCCGCTGTGTCCGTGGCGTGCAGCCGCAGGGTGCGGCCGGGGCCCAGCAGCCGCTTCAGCTCCGGCTTGTACTCCAACATCGCGGGGTAGGTGGATATCGCCAGCCATTCGTCCAGGCAGTCCGCCGCCAGCACCGGGTCGACGGTGAATTCGACGCCGGCCGCGGCTGCCGCGTCGGCGCGGTGGACGAGCGTCTCGTGCGTCATCCGACGGGCCCAGAAGCCGCTGAGCTGGTCCACGGCGTACGTCCACACCGGGGTGTCCGGACCCGCCTCGCGCAGCGTCTCCGCCAGCGTCTCGGCGCCGGCCGTGAGCCACGCCCCGAGGCCCTCCTCGTCGTCGGGGGACGGGTCGCCCGGACCGAACTCGACGGTGAGACCCCCGGCGGGCGCCTCGAACTCGGTGGTCCGCGTCCGCACCAGCGTCTCCGCGAACCGGTGCGCCCGGCCGACATGCAGGACGAGCTGGGCCAGCGTCCAGTCCGGGCAGGTGGGCACGGTGGCGGCGAGATCGGCACCGCGCAGCGTGGCGCGCAGCAGCGCGGTCTGGGCGAGGACCTCGGAACAGTAACGGTCGTGGGTGAGAGTCGTCATGAGACCGCTGTAGAGAGGGCCACTGACAACGCCCTTGCCGAAGGCCTGTTCGGGCCCGTCAGCCCTTCTGGATGTCGGAGTAGGACGGCACCTGGTCGGTGACCGGGGCGCCCGCGCCCTTGCCCGCGTCCTTCACGTTGTTGATGACCTTGTCGAAGGAGTCGGCGTCGTTGTCGGTCGCGTCGCCCTTGCGGAACTTCGTGGTCAGTCCCTTGAGCGAGTCGATGCCCGCGCCGAGCGGCGCCACGGCCTTGGCGAGGGTCGGGTCGCCCTTGGCGTTGTTCACGGCGGCCTTGAAGCGGTTGTACGAGAACGTGCCCGCGAGGCCCGCCTTCACCAGGGCGACGGTGCGGCCGTCGGCGCCCTTCTTGAAGGCGCCGTTCCGGTAGGGCTTGATGACCCACTGGTACGCGGCCCCCGCGGCGAGCCCGGCGTTGGTCACGAAGCGCGTCTTCGCGAACTTCTGCCGCTCCACGGAGTTGGTGGGGGTGGGGCCGCTCGTGCTCTCCGCTTCCTTCTTCTTCCCGCCGCCGCATCCCGAACCGACGAGGAGAAGACCGCAGACGAGGGGCACGGCGATGACGGCGCGGCGAGACACGGTGACCTCCGGTGGGGGCGATGTTCCCTGCCGCAAGGGTGGCGGGTGGGCGGGGGCTCGTGCCAGGGGGCGCGGGCCGTTCGGGTGACGTCCGCCTTTGCCTTGGGTGCGGGGCCGTGGCGCCTGCGGCGAGCTTTTTCCCCTACCCGCCCCTTCCCGGCTGCGCCTGATGTGCGGCTCCGCCTCGTGGGGGGGGCAAGCCCCCCAGGCCCCCGAAGCGGTGGTGCGCACGACACGACCCGCACCCGGCGGCGGGACCTAGCAGCAGTCGGGGTCCAGGCCGACAGGCAGGCGCTCGCCCCCGAACACCGCCGTCGTCGCCTCGTCGCCGCCCAGTGCCGCGACCGCGAGCAGCAGGGAGCCGGCCGTCCACGCCGTCAGTTCCTCCGGCCAGATCGCGTCGTCCTCGAAGACGTAGCCCGTCCAGTAGAGGCCGTCCTCGGCCCGCAGGTGCTGGATCCACTGGAGGATCTCCACCGCGCGGTCGGACTCGCCCATCACCCAGAGCGCGAGGGCGAGTTCGCAGCTCTCGCCGCCGGTCACCCAGGGGTTCGGCAGGACGCACCGGACGCCGAGGCCCGGCACGACGAAGCGGTCCCAGCCCTCCTCGATGCGCTCCTTGGCGGCGGGGCCGCTCAGCGCGCCGCCGAGGACCGGGTAGTACCAGTCCATGGAGTAGCGGCTCTTGTCGAGGAACCGCTCCGGGTGGTTGCGGATCGCGTGGGCCAGCAGGCCGGTCGCCAGCTCCCAGTCCGGCTGCGGCTCCTCGCGGTGCTCGGCGATGGCCAGGGCGCAGCGCAGCGCCTGGTGGATCGAGGAGGAGCCGGTGAGGAGCGCGTCGGTGACGTCCGTGCCGTCCTCCTCGCGCTTCCAGCCGATCTGGCCGCCGGGCTGCTGGAGGCGCAGGACGAATTCGACGGCGGCGAAGACGGTCGGCCACATGCGGTCGAGGAAGGCGTCGTCGCCGGTGGAGAGGTAGTGGTGCCAGACGCCGACCGCGGCGTAGGCGACGAAGTTGGTCTCGCGGCTCCGGTCGGTGGGTTCGGCGGCGTCGCCGTCGGCGTACGCGGCGTACCACGAGCCGTCGGGGTTCTGGTGCTCCGCGAGCCAGCGGTAGGCGGCCGCGGCGCGGGCGTGCTCGCCCGCGGCGTCCAGGGCCATGGCGGCCTCGACGTGGTCCCACGGGTCGAGGTGGTGCCCGCGGAACCAGGGTATGGCGCCGTCCTCGCGCTGCACGGCGGCGATGCCGGCCACCGTGCGGACGGCCTGCTCCGCGGTGAGGACGCCGGGCAGGACGAGGCGGTCGGTGCGGTCGGGCCCGCGCCCGGTCCTGCTCACGCGCGCTCCCCGGCGGGCGCGTGCGGCTTGGTCGCGTACGCCACGAAGCTCTTGCCGATGACGGGGTTGAGGAGCTGCTCGGCGACCCGGGTGGCCGCGGGCTTCTTCATGATGTCCCAGACCAGCAGCTTGTGGTACGCGCGGACGGGGAGCGCCTTGTCGTTGTCGACGCCGAAGGCGCACTTGAGCCACCAGTAGGGGCTGTGCAGGCCGTGGGCGTGGTGGGTGCCGTACGGGGCCAGGCCCGCCTCGCGCATCTTGTCGAGGAGTTCGTCACCGCGGTAGATGCGGATGTGGCCGCCCTCGACCTCGTGGTAGGCGTCGGAGAGCGCCCAGCAGACCTTCTCCGGGCCGTAGCGGGGCACGGTGACGGCGATCCGGCCGCCGGGCGCCAGGACGCGGACCATCTCGGCGAGCACGCCCTTGTCGTCAGGGATGTGCTCCATCACCTCGGAGATGATGACGACGTCGAAGCTCTCGTCGGGGAAGGGCAGCGCGAGGGCGTCGCCCTCCATGGCGGTGGCGGTGGCGCCGGCGGGGGCCTCACCGGCCTCCTTCATGGCCGCGAACCACTTGGCGACCTCGCGTATCTCCTCGGCGTTGCGGTCGAGGGCGACGACCTGCGCGCCTCGCCGGTAGCACTCGAAGGCGTGCCGGCCCGCGCCGCACCCCAGGTCGAGGACGCGGTCGCCTGCGGCGAGCGGGAAGCGGGAGAAATCGACGGTCAGCACGAATGTTTGCTTTCGTCCGGCGGGTCAGGTCGATGGGGGCGAAGGGACTCGGCGTGGCCGGGCCCGTCCGGGGCCCGGGTGCGGGAAGGGGCGGGCGGGGAGCGGCATCAGCCGCGCCGCCCCGCCACCGCGGCGGCGCCCTGCCGGGCGATCGCCGAGCGGTAGCGCTCGGCGGTCCCGATGGCCGCCTGCCGCCAGGTGAAGCGGGACAGGACGCGCTCGCGGCCCGCCGTGCCGAGCCGGCGCCGGAGCGCCTCGTCGCCGAGCAGCCGGTGCAGCGCGGAGGCCAGCGCTCCGGGGTCGCCCGGCGGCACCGCGAGGCAGGTCTCGCCGTCGGGCCCGGCGACCTCGGGGATGGCCCCGCCCGTCGTGGCGACCAGCGGCGTGCCCGTGGCCATCGCCTCGGCGGCCGGCAGGGAGAAGCCCTCGTACAGCGAGGGGACGCAGGAGATCTGGGCCGAGCGCACCAGGTCGACGAGTTCCGCGTCGGTGATGCCCTTGACGAACTCGACCGCGCCTTCGAGGCCGCACCGCCGGATGGCGGTGGCCACCGGGCCGTCCTCCGCGCGCTTGCCGACCACGACGAGGTGGGCGGCGGGGTGCCGCGCGCGCACGACGGCCAGTGCCTCGACGAGGTGGACGAGGCCCTTGAGGGGGACGTCCGCGCTGGAGGTGGTGACGATCCGGCCGGGCACCTCGGGCACGGCCGGGTCGGGCGAGAAGAGGTCGGTGTCGGCGCCGATGGGCACGACGTGGACCCGGTCCGGGGAGACCCCGAGGTGGGTGACGATCTCCTGCCGCGAGGACCCGGAGACGGTCAGCACGGACGGCAGCCGCCGCGCGACCCGCTTCTGCATGCGGGTGAAGCCGTACCAGCGGCGCACGGACGCGCGCCGCTTCCAGTCGGCCGCGGCGTCGAGGTCGAGCTGCCGGTCGACGGTGATGGGGTGGTGAATGGTGGTCACCAGGGGCGCCCCGAGCACGGCGGGGCCGCCGAGCAGGCCGTAGCCGAGCGTCTGGTTGTCGTGCACGACGTCGAACCGGCCGCGGTGCGCGGCGAGGTGACGGCGGGCCCGCAGGCTGAAGGTGAGCGGCTCCGGGAAGCCGCCGGTCCACATGGTGGCCACCTCCAGCGCGTCGATCCAGTCGCGGTACTCGTCGCGGCCGGGCGTGCGGAAGGGGTCGGGCTGGCGGTAGAGGTCGAGGCTGGGCAGCTCGGTGAGGCTCACCCGGCCGCCGCTGCCGACGGCGGTGCCGTCCCCGTCGAGGACGGGATAGGGCTGCGAGCCGATGACTTCGACGTGGTGACCGAGGTGGGCGAGCTCGCGGGAGAGGTGGCGTACGTAGACCCCCTGGCCACCGCAGAACGGGTTCCCCTTATACGTGAGCAGGGCGATCCGCAGCGGGCGGTCACCGCCCCCGTCCACGGGGTGGTCGTCGTGCGCGAGCGTTGCCTCCGTGGCCTCCGCGGTCACTCCCGGCCTCCTTCTCGCTGCTGTTCCCGCCGGAGCGTAACCGGTCGCGCTAATCTAGAACAAGTTTCAGACTGGGTAGTCCGGAAGCCTTGAATCTACCGGCCGGACAGCCGGTCGGGCGGGCGGGACCGGGTGATTCGCGCCACGGCTCGGCCCCTGCCATGCTGTGCCGTCCGGGCCCCACGGACACCGCTGGACGGCTTGCCACGGAATGGGACATATGACTACGGACTCCAGGCCGGCTCCGACGCCGGCGCCGGCCGCCCCTTCCCCGCTGCCCAAACCCCTGCTGACGGAGCGTCAGGAGGCCAGGCGGCGGCGCATTCTCCAGGCCACCACCCGGCTGGCGACCCGCGGCGGCTTCGACGCCGTGCAGATGCGGGAGGTCGCCGAGTCGTCGAACGTGGCGCTCGGCACGCTCTACCGCTACTTCCCCTCGAAGATCCACCTGCTGGTCGCCACCATGCAGGACCAGCTCCAGCAGCTCCACGAGACCCTGCGCAAGCGCCCGTTGACCGACGAGGACCCGGCGGCGCGCGTGGCCCAGACGCTGATGCGGGCCTTCCGCGCGATGCAGCGCGAGCCGCACCTCGCGGACGCGATGGTGCGCGCCCTCACCTTCGCCGACCGGTCCGTGAGCTCCGAGGTCGACACCGTCTCCCGGTTGACCACGGCGATCATCCTGGACGCGATGGGGCCCGCGGGCGCGGCCGGGCCGCCCACCCCCGAGCGACTCTCGGCCGTGCGCGTCATCGAGCACACCTGGCACTCGGCACTGATCACCTGGCTGTCCGGCCGGGCTTCCATCGCCCAGGTCAAGATCGACATCGAGACGGTTTGCCGGCTCATCACCCCCAGCAGCCCCAACTCTCCCCACTGACCGACCACTTCACCCCGCTTTGCCGTAGAACGCCCCTCTCCGGTTTCCGCTGGCAAGAGGTTCCGGGGGGGCGCGTTCGAGTGAACTTGGGGCGCGCGTGGCGTGAAGTGTGCGCCCTTGCGCCCCCCGCAGGTCAGTTATCCGCGCCCGTGACCGTGGCACACGCCGGTATGACTTTGACGAGGTACCCGGCGCGGCGTTCGCCGCCCGGGGTGGCGGGGAGGGCGGGGGCTGACACCGTGATCCGGGTCTTGCTGGTGCACGACACCCATCTGCTGCGCGCCGCCCTGGCGGCGCTGATCGGACGAGAACCCGACCTGGAGGTCTCGGCGTCCTCCTGGACCCACTCGGTGGCCGAGTCACGGGCGCTGCTCCCCCATGTGTGCGTGGTGGACATGGACAGCCCCGAGGCCGGCGGGCCGTACGGCCTGCGGGAGCTCTCGGCATGGTGTGACACCGGGGACGGCGCCACGGCCCTGTTGGCCCTGGCGACGGCGGAACGGCCGGGCCCCCTGCGCCGGGCGTACGAGCAGCGCGTCTTGGGGTACTTGAGCAAAAACGCTTCACCTGGCCGGCTGATCGAGGGCATAAGGCGGGTGGCGAAAGGCGAGCGCTATATCGACGAGTCCCTCGGCTACAGCTTCCTGCAGGCCTCCGACATTCCGCTGACCAACCGGGAGCTGACCGTCCTCTCCCTCGCGGCGGAAGGCGCCTCCATCGGGGAGATAGCCCGCAGCCTGCACCTGTCGAACGGAACGGTCCGCAACTACATGGCGGCGATCACCCGCAAGACAGGAGCCCGCAACCGGGTGGACGCGATCCGCATCTCGCGGGTGGAGGGCTGGGTCTGAGCGGCCGCCGCGGTGCCTCCGGGACTCCCGGAGGCACCGCTTCACGACACCGGACCGAGCCGGTTTCACGACACCGAAGCGACCGGTTTCACGACGCCGAACCGAGCCGGTCCGGGCGCACCTCCGCCGTCAGGTCGCGATAGAGCTCCGACTCCTCCAGCAGCTCCTCGTGCGTGCCGAGGACCGTGCGCGCCCCGTCCATCACCAGCACCCGGTCCGCGCGGCGCGCCGAGCCCATGCGGTGGGCGATGACGATCAGGGTGCCGCCGGGCCGGTGCGCGAAGGCGCGCTCCACGCACGCCTCCGCTTCCGCGTCGAGGTGGCACGTGGCCTCGTCCAGGACCGCGATGCGCGCGGGCGCCAGATAGGCGCGGGCCAGGGCGACGCGCTGACGCTCGCCCGCCGAGAGCTCCGTGGGGGCCAGCGGCGCGGTGAAACCGCCCAGCCGATGGACGAGTCGAGTCATGGCGAGGGCCTCGGCCGCGGCGTGGAGCTCCTCCTCGGGCACGCCGTCCGGGCGGAGGTAGCCGAGGTTGTCGGCGAGCGTGCCGGAGAAGACGTACGCCTCCTGCGGGATCAGGACCCGCCCGGCGCGTCCCCCGGCCACGCGCACCTCGCCGCTCCCCGGCTCCAGCAGCCCGGCGACGAGCCCGGCCAGCGTCGACTTGCCGACGCCCGACGGACCCACGACGGCGAGCCGGCCGCCGACGGGCACGACGAGGTCGAGGGCGCGGAGGACGGGGTCGGCGTGGTCACCGTAGGAGAAGGTGACGTTCCGCAACTCGACGGCCGCGGCGGCGGGTTCGAGCGGCCCCGGGGGCGGCGGTGGCAGGGGCGGCCCGTCCGTCAGCCGGCGCAGGACCACGGCCAGCCGCGAACCGCTCGCCCCCAGGCCGTGGACGAGGTCCTGGAGGGCGGGCAGCAGCGACTGCGTGAGGTAGGCGAGGGCGCCGACGAGCGCGCCCGGGGTGACGCCGCGGTCCAGCAGCCACGGGGTGGTGACCAGCAGCAGGACGAGCGGCAGGCGGCCCGCGACGGCCAGCGCGACGACCCGCAGCACCGACCAGCGGGCCAGGGCGAGGGAGGCGCGGAACTCCTCGTCGACGAGGGCGCCCGTCTCCGCGCCGGCGTACGCCTCGGCACCGCCCGCCGTGATGTCCCGCAGCCCCCCGGCCACCTCGCCGAGGGACTTCGCGATGGCTTCGTCCGTGGCCAGGAACGTCTCCTGCCTGCGGGCGAGCGGCCGCAGCGTCGCCAGGAACAGCCCGAGGCCGAGCGCGAGCGGCGGCACCACGACCACCAGCAGCACGGGCGCAAGCAGGGACAGGCCCACCAGCGCCCCGGCCGCCGTGAAGACGAAGGACCGCGAGACCATCACCAGCCCGGCGAACGTGTCGCGGGCGATCTCCACCTGATGCGTGAGCCGGGAGACGGCCGCGCCGTCGGCGACCCGCAGCGCCCGCGTCACGACGCGGCCCACGAGCCGGTCGCGCAGCGGCTCGACGAGGGCGGCCACGCCGCGGTACGTACGGCCGGTGCCGTACGCGCCGACGACGACGGCGAGCGCGGCGAACCCGAGCCAGGCGAGTCCCTCGCCCGGCCGGTGGGCGAGGAAACCGCTGTCCAGGGCCTTGGCCAGGGCGTATCCGGTGGCGAAAGTATGCGCGGCTTCGACGGCGGACCAGGCGGCGAGCCGGGCGATCGCCGGGCGGCGGGCCGCCAGAAAACGGAGTCCCTGCCGGGACAGGGAGGACGTGGCTCGGGTCATTCGGGGCTCCCTTCGGGGTGACGGCTCGGGCAGCGGCGGGGTTCTTTCCCCAGCCCCGCCCCTTCCCGAACCGGGGCTCGCGCCCCAGGCCCCCGACTGCGGGTCCATTGCCGCCTGCGGCGGCGTCCTCGAACTCCCCCAGCTACCGCTGGGAGGTGCCCCCACGGGCTGAATGCGCACCCCGGGGGCCTGGGGCGCGAGCCCCGGTTCGGGAGAACCCCGCCGCCCCCGCGGACGTTCACCCACCGAACACCGCCCGGTAAGCCGCGCAGCGCCACAGTTGCTCGTGCGTGCCCACCGCGCGGACGCGCCCCTCGTCCAGCCAGGCGACGGCGTCCGCGCGGGCCGCCGTCGACGCGCGGTGGGCGACGACGAGGCGGGTGCGGGCGGCGACGTCGCGGACGAGGGCCGTCGCGACCTCGTGCTCCGTGACCGTGTCGAGGCTGGAGGTCGCGTCGTCCAGGATCAGGACGCGCTCGGCGTGTGCGAACGCCCGTGCCAGGCCGAGCCGTTGGGCCTCGCCGCCGGAGAGGGGCGCCTCGGCGCAGGGGGTGGCGTAGCCCCGCGGGAGCCTGCGGACGAAGCCGTCCGCGCACGCCGCTCGGGCCGCGGCCGTCACCGCGCCGGGGCCCGGGTCGCGTACGCCGAACGCCACCGTGCCGCCGATCGTGCCGCCCAGCAGCGCGGGCCGTTCGAAGGCGTAGCCGACCGCGCGCCGCAGTTGGTCGTGGCCGAGCTCGGGCAGCGGGACCCCGTCGAGGGCGACCACGCCGGAGTCCGGGTCGGCCAGCCGTCCGGCGAGCGCGGCCAGGACGGACTTCCCGGTGCCGGAGCGGCCGACGACGGCCAGTGACGTGCCGCCCGGCACGATCAGGTCCAGGTCGCGCAGGACGTGCCTGCCGCCGCGCACGGCGCCGACGCCGCGCAGCTCCAACGTGCCGTCCCCGGGCGGCAGTCGGCGGGCGTCCGGCCCGTACGGCAGCGGGGGCACGGCGAGGACGTCGGCGAGGCGGCCGGCGGCGGCGCGGGCGCGGACCGCCGCGTTGAGGTGGCCCACGAGCATGCCGACGCCCGTGGCGAGCACGGCGTAGCGGGAGGCGGCCAGCAGGTCGCCGACGCTCAGCAGGCCCTGGTTCAGGCGCAGTCCGGCGACGGCGAGCACGGCGACCTGGAGGAGCGGCACGACGGTGACGGCCTGGGCCGCGGCCCGGCCCTGGACCCGCCACATGCGGTGCCCTTGGTCGGAGAGGCCGGGGAGCGGTTCCAGGATCCGCTCGCGCTCGCGGCCGGCGGTCCCGGCGGCGGCGATCGTACGGGCTCCGCCGACGGCTTCCACGAGGCGTCCGGCGATGTCCCCCTGGAGCCGTTGGTAGCGCGCGACGCAGTCGGAGGAGGCGCGGGCCAGGGCCCGGAGCAGCAGGGCCAGCAGGGGTGCCCCGGCGAGGAAGACGAGGGCGAGCCAGGGGTCGATCAGGCCGAGGGCGACGATGCCGCCGAGGGGGGCCACGGCGGCGGAGGCGGCTCCGGCGAGCGTGGTGGGGGCGGTGCCCGCGTCGGCGGCGTTGCCGACGAGCCGGGTGACGAGGTCGCCGGGCGCGAAGCGGGCGGTGGCGCGGGGCCCGGCGGCGAGGACGTGGCGCAGCAGGCGGTGGCGGAGCCGGGCGGTGGCGCGTGCGGTGGTGGTGCCGGTGAGCAGGCCGTCGAGCGCGTCGAGGGCGGCGGGCGCGCAGATGAGGGCGGTGCACAGGAGGACCCAGCCGCTCGTCCCGGGGCGCCGTGCGAGGAGGAGGTCGAGGGTGTGGCCGAGGGCGGCGGGCAGGGCGAGGGCCACGCCGGAGGAGGCGAGGGCGAGGAGGGTGAGGGCGGTGGCCCGTACGGCGCTGTGGCGGGCGGTGTCGAGCAGCACCCGGTCCCCGGCGGACAGGCGCCGGGCCTTCCGGTGTGCCGCGCGGCGGCGCGGCTCCCGCTCCGCGGTCTCCGGGAGTTCGCGCGCGCTCTCCGTCCACACCACCGGTCGTCACCTCCGTCGTGCGCCCGGGCGGACCCTCCCGCGTGGGGGAAGGTCCGCCCGGGCCCGGTCACGTCCCGTGGGACGTCGCGGACAGTCGCGTCACAGACAGATCAGGACGCTCGCGTCGCTGACGCAGGAGAGCAGGCTGACGGTGCTCGCACCGCCGCCACCGCCGCCGTGCAGCTCTTCGGACTCCATGTTCTGCAGGTCGAGAAGTGCCATGATCGTTCCTTTCGTGGGGACGGGTTCTTGCTTCTTTCACGACTCCACAACGGCATGGAGCCGGGTCTTGGGCGCCCGCAGGGGCGGCAGGAACGGCAGTTGGGCGGTGCCGCCGTGGGCCGCGCCCAGGGCGAGCAGGCAGCCCGCGGTGCCGGTGGTGAGGTCCATGGACAGGCGCATCATCTGGCTGCCGGGGAAGGCGAGTTCGCCTTCGTAGGCCATGGCGAACCAGGAGAGGGCCCGCACCTGTGCGGCCAGGTGCTCCGGGTCGGCGCCCGGTGTCGTGGTGCGGCTGAGGTGCAGGATCATCCCGGCGCGGCCCTGGAAGAGGCCGGGCTGCGCGTAGAAGCGGGACCGGGCGGCCGTGACGATGTCCTCGCGCGCGCCGGCGAGGACCGGGTCGGGGTCCGGGCACAGGGCGAGGTAGTCGTCGAGGACCATGCCGATGCCCACGCTGCCGTCGCCGAGATACGGCATGATCCGCCAGCCCTCGTCGACTTCGAGGGCGCCGTTCTCCCGCCGTACGCAGCGGTCGAGGTCCGCCCGCAGGGCCGTTCCCGCGAGGTCGAGCAGGGCGGGGGCGCGGGTGCGCTCGTACAGCCGCAGGAAGAGCAGTGCCTGGCCCGCGCAGCCGCGGCCGAGCCCGGCGCGGCGGCGGGCCGGGTCGGCGGGTGCCGCGGCGTCGGCGGCCAGCCGGTCGGCGAGGAGCTGCGCGGCCTCCAGGGCCCGGTCGTGGAGCTGCCGTTCGCCCGTGGTCGCCGCGAGGTGGTCGAGGGCGAGGCCGATCCCGGCCAGGCCGCTCCTGAGGTCGGAGGTGAGGCGCTGCCACTTCTCGTCGAGCAGGGTCCCGGTGAGGTCGAGGGAGCGGCGGGTGTGGCCGAGGCGGTCGAGGGTGAGGGCGATCCCGGCGATGCCGTCGTAGAGGCCGAGCGGGGTGCCGGCGGGCAGCGGGTCGGTGTGGTCGAGGAGCCACCGCTCGCCCTCTTCGTAGCGCTCCACGCCCGTCTCGGCGAAGGCGTGCAGCACCCCGGCGGCGCCGTGCGCGAGCCCGAGGCCGCCGCCCTCGCCGAACTGCGCGATGTCGCCGGGGAACAGCCGGTCGTCGCGGTCGGGCGTCGCGGAGGCGAGGATCGCGCGGACCATCGAGTCGCGGGCGCGCGGCCAGTCGTCGGTGGCGGGCAGCGCGGCGACGGCCCGGCCCGTGCGCGCCCGCCCGGCGGGCGAGGTGTCGCGGGTGATCTCCGCGACCGCTTCGTCGAGGAACTCCCGTGGCACGGGGAACTGTTCGGCGATCACCTCGGCCAGGTGCGCGGCCTTGCCCCGGTCGATGACGAACAGCATGGTGACGGGCAGGAACAGCGCGAGCCGCAGGCAGGCCAGGGCGTAGCGGTCCACGTCCGGGCCCCTGCGGTCCGGCGGCGCGAAGAAGCCGGGGTGGGCGACGACCTGGCGGCCGTGCTCGGCGGCGGGGGCCGCGGCCTCGAAGTCGATGAGGGCGACGGAGCGTTCGTCGGGCGCGACCATGATGTTGAACATGTGCAGGTCGTTGAAGACCAGCCCCCTGGCGTGCACGGCGGTGACGGCCTCCTCGACCGCGCGGTGGATACGCAGCGCCCAGGCCGTGTAGTCGGCCGTGGCGGCGGGGTCGGGGTCGGCCGTGAGCAGGGGGTGGCGCTCGGCGAAGAAGGAGTTGAGGGTGCGGCCCTCGATGAAGTCCATGACGAGGAAGCTGTGGTCGCCGAGCGTGAACCAGTCGCGGACCTCGGGGGCGACACCGAGGCCGGTCAGCCGCTCCAGCGCGGCCTTCTCGCGCTCCAGCCGGGCGACGGCGTCGGCGCCGTCGGAGGCGAGCCCGGCGTGCGGGCGCCCTTCCTTGAGGACGGCCTTACGGCCGTCGCGGGTGTCGGTGCCCGTATAGACACCGCCGCCGTTGGAGAAGTGCAGGGCCTTCTCGATGCGGTACGGGAGGTCGCCGACGGTGGTGGCGTTGCGTGCCGCGAGGTGGGGTTCGAGGAAGGCGGGGAGGGTGACCCAGGCGGGCACCTGGAAGGCGGGGGTGCGCGCGTCGGGCACGAGCTGCCCCTCGGCGTTCTCGACGGCGGGCACGAGCGTGCCGCGGTCGTCGACGCAGAAGCGGCGGGCGAAGGCGCCGTAGCGGACGTAGAGCGGGCCCTCGTGCCAGCGCAGGTCGGTGAGGATGTACGGCCCGGGGCGGCCGCCGATGAGCGCGTGCAGCTCGGTGAGCGTGGTGCGCAGCTGCTCCTCGCCGTCGGGGTAGACCGTGATGAACTTCCCGCTGTGGTCGCGCCCGGCGTATTTGGTGTTGCGCAAGTGCAGCAGGTGCGGGCCGGGCACGAACTTGAAGGGGATGCACCGCTCGACGCAGTAGTCCCAGACGTCGGCGGCGGTCTTGTCCGCGGTGTCCGCCGTCGCGGACACGTGGATCTTCCAGCCCTGGAGCGGCTGTCCGGGGCGGGGCTCGCCGGTGGCGTCCAGCGGCCGGAGGTGGAGCCAGTCGCCGCTGCGCGCGGTGCCCCAGCCGGCCGGGACCGGGCGCCGCGCGGTCTCGAACAGTGCGCTCGGACCCGTCCCCTCGGCGCCCTTCCCGGCGGAGGGCAAGCGGTCCGGGGTCTCGTAGAAGTGCCTGTCGGCCAGGCAGTAGACCTCGTACCGCTTGTCCATCGGATGCCCCCCTCGGCTGCGTTGCGTCGAGATTTCCACGGCGCGGGGGGGACGGGCCAGTCGCATCTGTCATGAACAGGCAGTGCGGAACTCACAAGTAACCGGCGGGGAGCCGTCCGGGAGTTGAGCCACCTGGGGCGAGGCGCGCGGTCTCCCTCCGGAGGGAGACCGCTCCTTCGGTGGCGCGGCGCTACGAGGCGGGCAAGTGGATCATCTTGAGCTCCTGGTAGGCCGCGAAGCCCTCGGGGCCGAACTCGCGGCCCAGGCCGGAGTTCTTGTAGCCGCCGAAGGGGCCGAGCATGTCGAGGCTGAAGGTGTTGACGGAGTAGGTGCCGGTCCGCACGCGGCGGGCGATGGCGATGCCGCGTTCGACGTCGGCGGTCCAGACGCTGCCGGACAGGCCGTAGTCGGAGTCGTCGGCGATGCGCACGGCCTCCTCCTCGTCCTCGTAGGGCAGCAGGCAGATGACGGGGCCGAAGATCTCCTCGCGGGCGATCCGCATGGCGTTGGTGACCTCGCCGAAGAGGGTGGGCTCGACGTACCACCCGCGCTCGTGGGCCGCCGGGCGACCGCCGCCCGCGAGGACCTTGGCACCCTCGCGCTGCCCGAGCGCGATGTAGTCCAGCGAGCGCCGCTGCTGCCGCTGCGCGACCAGCGGCCCGACCTGTGTGGCCGGGTCGAGAGGATCACCGACGACGAGGGCGTCGGCGGCCGCGGCGAAGCGCCCGGCCAGTTCGTCGTAGTGGACACGGGGGACGAGGATGCGGGTCTGGGCGACGCACGCCTGGCCGTTGTTCATCCAGGCGCTGGGCACGATGCCCGCGACGGCGGCCTCCAGGTCGGCGTCGGGGAGGATGATCGCGGCGGACTTCCCGCCGAGCTCCAGGGTGACGCGGGTGAGGTTGCGGGCGGCGACCTCCATGACGCGCTTGCCGGAGGCGACCGACCCGGTGAAAGACACCTTGTCGACCCCGGGGTGCCCGACGAGGTACTCCCCCACCTCGCGCCCGGCGGGCAGGATGGAGAGGACACCCTCCGGCAGCCCGGACTCCGCGACGATCTCGGCGAGGATATAGGCGTCCAGGGGCGTCTCGGGGGCCGGCTTGAGCACCACCGAACAGCCCGTGAGCAGCGCGGGCGCGAGCTTCGCGGCGGCCACGAACTGGGGGACGTTCCACGGGACGACGGCCGCGACCACCCCGACGGGCTCGCGCCGCACCAGCAGCGGCCCGAGCACCCCGTCCCGCCGCTCCTCGTACGGGATCTCCCGGGCGACGCCGATCGCGCAGTCCCACACCATCATCGCGCCGAGCGCCTGCGCGAGGACGCTCCACGAACGGGGCGAGCCGTTCTGCGCGGAGATGACCTCGGCGATCTCCTCGTGGCGCGCGGCGATACCGTCCTTGATCCGGGTGACGACCTCGATCCGCTCGGCGAGGGGCCGGTCGGCCCAGACGCCGGAGTCGAAGGCGGTACGGGCCGCGGCGACGGCCCGGTCGACGTCCGCACGGCCGGCGTGGGGCACGCGCCCGATGACCTCCTCGCTGTGCGGCGAGACGACCTCGATGACGCCCCGCCCCGCCGGGTCACTCATCCTGCCGCCGATGAAGAGCTGTCCGTACTCGACGATCTCCGGCATACCACTGCCTCTCGCCTAGCTTTTCTGACATCTCGTCAGAACGAGATACCAGCTCCGGGCGGAGTGAGCAATGGCGGACCAGCCGAAGAACGACGGAGGGCGGGACCAGAACAAACCGGGAGCCGAAGAACGAGGGAGGGGGTGGGGCCGGAGGGTGAGGTTCTGGAACGCGGTGCGTGGTCACGGCACGCAATGCGCCTGACGGCGCCATGCACCGCGTTCCAGGTCCTCAGCCCGGAGGCCACACCCCCGGCCCACGAACCACAGCCCCCGGCCCCCGGCCCCCACCGCCCGCTCACCCGCCCACCCATCCACCCCCACCGCACACAGCTAAAGTGTCCGTGACAACTTCATCCCGCCTCGGAACGGGGAAAGCCGGTGCAAATCCGGCGCTGACCCGCAACCGTCACTACGACCCGCCCGCCCCGCCCGGCGCGGCGCGGCCGTACGAGCCGGACCACCCGGTCCCAGGCGGCAGGCTCCCGGACCCGGTCGCGCCGCCAGACGGCGGCACCGCCCGGTCCACCGGCACCGTCGAGGCATGCGGAGCCGAGCCCGGTGCCACCGCGGTAGCGACCGCGGAGGGGTCGCCGTGCGCGGCCGCGCAGCCGTCGCGGGCCACGAAACCCCCGCCACGACACACGCAATGACACCCGCAGCGACACTCGCAGTGACACCCACCGAGAGGCACCGACACCCCATGGCCCCCTCCTTCGCCGTCCACGCGCGCCGCGGCGCCGCGGCCCTGGCCACCGCCGCCGTCCTGAGCGCGGCCGGCGCGGTCATGGCACCGGCCGCGTCCGCGGACGCGTCCCCGTCCCCGGCGGCCCCCGGCCTGTTCGGCTCCTCGGACCCGAAGTTCGACGGTGTCTTCCGGCAGTCGCTGGCCCTGCTCGCGCAGCACACGGCGGGCGTGGCGTCCCCGAAGCCCGCCGTCGAGTGGCTGGCCGGGCAGCAGTGCGCGGACGGCGGCTTCACCGCCTACCGCGCCGACGCCGGCAAGGCGTGCGACGCGAAGACCCCGCTCGACAGCAACGCGACGGCCGCCGCCGTCCAGGCGCTCGCCGCGCTCGGCGGGCACGGTGCCGCCGTGACCAAGGCCGTGGGGTGGCTGAAGTCCACGCAGAACGAGGACGGCGGCTGGGCCTACAACCCCGGCGGCCCGAGCGACGCCAACTCCACCTCGATCGTGATCGGCGCGCTGGCCGCGGCGGGCGAGGACCCCAAGAAGGTGACCTCCAAGCGGGGCGCCTCGGCCTACGACGGGCTCGTCGCCTTCGGGCTGGGCTGTGACGTCGCCGAGGCGGACCGCGGGTCCTTCGCGTACCAGCCCGACAAGTCCGGCAAGCTCGCGGCCAACGCCGACGCGACGGCCGCGGCCGCCCTCGCCGGGCTCGGCAAGGGCTACGCGGTGGCGCCCGCGAGCAAGGACAACACCGCTCCGGAGCCGCTGCCCTGCAAGGGCGACGAGGCCGGGACGTCCGACCCGAAGGCCGCGGCGGACGCGGCGTCCGCGTACCTCGCGCGGGTCATGGACAAGGAACAGGACGGCCCGCACTTGGTCGCCGCCCAGCCCGGTGCCGACAAGCCCGCCCCCGACTACGGCAACACCGCCGAGGCCGTCATCGCCCTCGCGGCGGGCGGTCACCGCGACGCCGCCGCGAAGCCGCTGAAGTGGCTGGAGCAGAACTCCGCGGCCTGGGCCGAGCAGGCGGGCCCCGCCGCCTACGCCCAGCTCGTCCTGGCCGCCCACGCGGCGGGCGCGGACCCGCGCGACTTCGGCGGCGCGGACCTCGTCTCGCAGCTCACCGCGACGGGTCCGAAGGCGGAGGCGGCGGCGTCCCCGTCGGGCAAGGAGGAGCAGAAGAAGGACGAGAAGAAGAAGGACGACGGCAAGGGCCTGGGCATCTGGTGGGTCGTCGGCGTCTTCTTCGTCGCGAGCGTCGGCGCGGGCTTCCTGCTGAGCGGCCGCAAGAAGAAGAACCACCTGTGAGGGCCGGGCACCGGTCCCTGGCCGCCCTCTGCTGCCTCCTGTTCGCCGGGGTCCTCGCCGTCCTCGCCACCGCGCCCGCCCAGGCGGCGGGCTACCGCTACTGGTCCTTCTGGGAGGGCCAGGGCAAGGACTGGGCGTACGCCACCCAGGGCCCGGCCACCACGCGTCCCGCCGACGGCGACACCATCGGATTCCGCTTCGCCGTGAGCGAGGACTCGAAGAACGCCGCGAAGCCGCGCACCGCCCCCGGCTTCGGGGCGGTGTGCGACCGGACGCCCGCCAAGGACGGCGACAAGCGCGTGGCCGTCGTCCTGGACTTCGGCACGCCCGCCGACGCGCCCTCCGGCGAGACCCCGCCCCCGGCGCGTACGGCGTGCGCGCAGGTCGGCAAGGACGCCAGTGCCGGTGAGGCGCTCGCGGCCGCCGCCAAGCCGCTGCGGTACGACTCCGCGGCGCTGCTGTGCGCCATCGCGGGCTACCCGAAGACGGGCTGTGGTGAGCAGGTGAACGGCAAGAAGAGCGCGGAGAGCGCGGAAAGCGCGGAGCCGGCCGCCACGCAGGAGTCCTCCGGTTCCGGCGGCGGTCCCTCGGCCGGGCTGATCGGCGGCATCGCCGCGGTGGTCGTCCTCGGCGCCGCCGGGGTGTGGCAGGCCCGCCGCCGCAAGCGCGGATGAGCGGGGGCGAGCGGGGCGACCGGGCACAGCCGGCGGACCGGCCGGCGCCCGCCTCCATGACGGAGCCGTCGGCGACGAGGCCGTCGGCCGACCGCCCGGAGCCGCTGCCGTCGCCGGAGCCGCTGCCGTCGTCGAAGCCGCCGTCGTCGCCGGAGCCGCCGGGGCTCCCGTCGCCGTCGGGGCCGCTGTCGTCACCGAGGCGGCCGGACAGCGGCGACCTCCCGCGCGGACCGGGCGGCCGGCTGCCCCGCCGCACCCACCCGGCGGCGGAGACCGCCCCCGGGCGTCGCGCCCACCGGGCCGACGCGCTGCACGCCGGGGCCTGGTGGGTGTGGGCGCTCGGGCTGGCCACCGCCGCGTCGCGCACCACCAATCCCCTGCTCCTCGGGCTGCTCGTCGCGGTCGCCGGTTACGTCGTGGCGGCGCGGCGGACGGACGCGCCGTGGGCGCGCTCGTACGGCGCGTTCCTCAAGCTCGGGCTGGCCGTCATCGGCATCCGGCTGGTGTTCGCGGTCGTGCTGGGCTCCCCGATCCCCGGCACGCACATCCTGGTCACCCTCCCGGAGGTGCCGCTTCCGGACTGGGCGCGGGGCGTGCGGATCGGTGGCCGGGTGAGCGCCGAGGGCCTGGTCTTCGCCCTGTACGACGGGCTGAAGCTGGCCACCCTGCTGGTCTGCGTCGGCGCGGCCAACGCGCTCGCCAACCCGGCCCGGCTCCTGAAGTCCCTGCCGGGCGCGCTCTACGAGGCGGGGGTCGCGATCGTCGTCGCCATGACCTTCGCCCCGAACCTCGTCTCCGACGTCCAGCGCCTGCGCGCCGCGCGCCGCCTGCGCGGCCGCCCGGACCGCGGCCCGAAGGCCCTGCTCCAGGTGGGGCTGCCGGTGCTGGAGGGCGCGCTGGAGCGCTCGGTGGCGCTGGCCGCAGCGATGGACGCGCGGGGCTACGGCCGCACCGCCCAAGTGCCGCCCGCCGTCCGGCACACGACGACCGCGCTGACGCTGGGCGGTCTGCTCGGCGTCTGCGCGGGCACCTACGGGCTGCTCGGCGACGTGGGCGCGGGCTACGGCCTGCCGGTGCTGCTCGCCGGGCTCGCCGCGGCGCTGGCCGGGCTGTGGCTGGGCGGCCGCCGCTCGGTGCGCACGCGCTACCGCCCGGACCGCTGGGGCGTGCGCGCCTGGCTGGTCTCCGGCTCGGGCGTCGCAGTCGCGGCCCTGATGATCCACGCGAACTCGTACGCGCCCGCCGCCCTCCACCCCCCTGCCGTCCCCCTGACGGCACCCGAACTGCCGCTCTGGCCCGCGGCGTCGGTCCTGCTGGGCCTGCTGCCGGCCTTCGCGGCACCGGCCCCCGCCACCCGCACCCCGTCCGAGGAGGACCCGCAGTGATCCGGTTCGAGCAGGTGTCGGTCACGTACGACGACACCGCCGCGCCCGCGCTCGGCGGGGTGGACCTCACGGTGCCCGAGGGCGAACTGTGCCTGCTCGTCGGGCCGTCCGGGGTCGGCAAGTCGACGCTGCTGGGCACGGTCAGCGGCCTCGTACCGCACTTCACCGGCGGCACGCTGCACGGCCGCGTCACCGTCGCGGGCCGCGACACCCGCATGCACAAGCCGCGCGAACTCGCCGACGTGGTGGGCACGGTGGGCCAGGACCCACTGGCCCACTTCGTCACCGACACGGTCGAGGACGAGCTCGCCTACGGCATGGAGTCCCTCGGCGTCGCGCCCGCCGTGATGCGACGCCGGGTGGAGGAGACCCTGGACCTGCTGGGTCTCGCCACCCTGCGCGACCGGCCGATCGCCACCCTGTCCGGCGGCCAGCAACAGCGCGTGGCCATCGGTTCGGTGCTGACCACCCACCCGAAGGTGCTGGTGCTCGACGAGCCGACGTCCGCGCTCGACCCGGGCGCGGCGGAGGAGGTGCTGGCCGTGCTCCAGCGCCTCGTCCACGACCTGGGCACGACGGTGCTGATGGCCGAGCACCGCCTGGAGCGGGTCGTGCAGTACGCGGACCAGGTCATCCTGCTGCCCGCGCCCGGCACCGCACCGGTCGTCGGCGACCCGGCGGAGATCATGGCGGTCTCCCCGGTCCACCCGCCGGTGGTGGCCCTCGGCAAACTGGCGGGCTGGTCGCCACTCCCCCTGTCGGTACGGGACGCCCGCCGGCGCTCGGCCCCGCTGAAGGAACGCCTTGGCGCGTCCGCGCCCGTCGGAGACACGGAGCCGCGCGCGGCCGGGAAGGAACGGACGGAGAAGGACGAGCCCCCCGCCAGGGTCGCGGGCCTCACCGTCCGCCACGGCCGGGTGGCGGCCCTGCGCGACGTCGACCTGACCGTACGGCCCGGCGAGACAACGGCCCTCATGGGCCGCAACGGCGCCGGGAAGTCCACCCTCCTGCGCTCCCTCGTCGGCGCCCACCGCCCCACCGGCGGTTCCGTGCGCGTCGGCGGCCTGAAGCCGCACGCCACGGCCCCCGCCGAACTCCTGCGCCACGTCGGCCTCGTACCGCAGGAGCCGCGCGACCTGCTGTACGCGGACACGGTCGCCGCGGAGTGCGAGGCGGCGGACGGCGACGCACAGGCCACGCCCGGCACCTGCCGGGCCCTGGTCTCCGAGCTGCTGCCGGGCGTGCCCGACACCACGCACCCGCGGGACCTCTCCGAGGGCCAGCGCCTCGCGCTCGCGCTCGCCGTGGTGCTGACGGCCCGCCCACCGCTGATCCTCCTGGACGAGCCGACGCGCGGCCTGGACTACGCGGCGAAGGAGCGCCTGGTGGAGATCCTCCGCGAGCTCGCCTCCGGCGGCCACGCCGTCGTCCTGGCCACGCACGACGTGGAACTGGCGGCGGAGCTGGCCCACCGGGTCGTCGTCATCGCCGACGGTGAGATCGTCGCGGACGGCCCGACGGCGGAGGTCGTGGTCGCGTCCCCGGCGTTCGCCCCGCAGGTGGCGAAGATCCTGGCCCCGCTGCCGTGGCTGACGGTGCCTCAGGTACGGGCGGCGCTGGAAGCGCCGGAGGAGTCGGCGTGAACGGGAACCCCGAGGGTCTGCCCGGCGACACGACCCACACCCCGGCCGACACCGGGGCGAGGAACCCCAAGGACCTGCCCACCGACCCGGCACACACCCCGGCCGACACCGGGACGGGGAACCCCAAGGACCTGCCCACCGACCCGGCACACACCCCGGCCGACACCGGGGCGACGCCGTCGCCCGGCACGCCCGGACCTCGCGGCGAGGCCACGACTGCGGCCGGCCCCGCACCGGACGCGCACGCGAACCCCCGGCCCCCGGGAGCCGCACGGGACCGCCAGGCGCGAGCCGTCCGCCTGGGCCCGCGCTCCGTCACCGCGCTCGCCCTGATCTCGGCCATCGGCGTCATGGCCTTCGGCTGGCCGCTGCTCGCCGACTCGGCGTCCGGACTCGCCCACTCCAAGGACGCTCCGTGGCTGTTCGCCGCGCTGCTCCCGCTGCTGCTGGCCGTCGTGGCGGCCACGATCGCCGACACCGGCCTGGACGCGAAGGCCATCGCGATGCTCGGCGTGCTGGCGGCGGCGGGCGCGGCGCTGCGGCCACTGGGCGCGGGCACGGCCGGGATCGAGCCGATGTTCTTCCTGATGGTCCTCTCGGGCCGGGTCCTGGGCCCGGGCTTCGGCTTCGTGCTGGGCTCGGTCTCGATGTTCGCGTCGGCGCTGCTGACGGGCGGCGTGGGACCGTGGATGCCGTTCCAGATGCTGGCGATGGGCTGGGTGTCGATGGGCGCGGGCCTGCTCCCGGGCCCGGACCGGCTGCGGGGCCGCCGCGAGGTGCTGCTGCTCGCCGGCTACGGCGCGGTGTCCTCCCTCTGCTACGGCACGATCATGAACCTCCAGGGCTGGCCCTACATCGGCTCGCTCGCCACGGGCATCTCCTTCGTCCCGGGCGACCCGCTGTCCGAGAACCTGGGCCGCTTCGTCGCGTACTGCCTGGCCACGTCCCTGGGCTGGGACCTCCCGCGCGCGGTCGTGACGATCACGGCGACGCTCGCTCTGGGCCCGACCGTTCTGAAGGCGCTGCGGCGCGCGACACGCAGGGCGGCGTTCGAGGCGCCGGTGACGTTCGGGAAGCCGCCGGGCTAAGGGGTGTCTGATGGATCTCCGCGGCGTCGCGACGCCCGGCACGCACTCTCGCCGCACCGGCCGAAAACCCGAGTACGCCCAGTACGA
>NZ_JBFBBD010000088.1:0-27547 GCF_040689515.1 Streptomyces sp. NPDC051173 | reverse complement strand
GGTGCGTAGTCACAGCACCCAACACGTAAGACAGCGCCACGCACCGCGTTCCAGGTCCTCAGCCCGGAGGCCACACCCCCGGCCCAGCCACCACCAAAGCCCGGCCGGCGATTGAGGCCACCCGCCGCAGGCGGCAGACGGACCCGCAGACAAAAACGCAGACCAGCCGAAGACCACCGCTCAAACAGTGAAGTGCAGAACGTCCTCAAGAAACGGAATCTTCACCCACGCATGCGGCTGCGCCATCAGCGTGAGCAGCACGATCACCGCACCCAACCCGCCGTACGTGATCATGTCGGTGAACCGCGACCGCACGGCCAGCATGCCCACCGACGGCAGCGCCCAGCGCAGCACCGCGCCGCCGAGCATCGCCACACCGATCAGCAGCGTCCCGACCCGGAAGACGTCGCACGCGACGAGCAGCAGGCCCAGGCCCGTCAGCCCCAGCACGGCCAGCAGCGGCCACTGGCGCGCGGGCGCGGGCGCGTCACCGGGGGCCGCGCGCCCGCCCCCCTCGGGGCGGGCCGTGTCCCGGGTGAGCTGGAAGCGGCGCGACTTGCCGGAGGCGGCGGCCATCTCAGCCCGCATTGCCGATCCCGGCGGCGCGCTCGGCGGCCTCCACGACGTTGACCAGCAGCAGCGCGCGGGTCATCGGGCCGACGCCACCGGGGTTCGGGGAGATCCAGGCGGCGACCTCGGAGACGCCCGGGTCCACATCGCCCATGATCTTGCCCTCGCCGTCCCGGCTGACGCCCACGTCGAGCACCGCGGCACCCGGCTTGACGTCCTCCGGCTTGATCAGGTGCCCGACGCCCGCCGCGGCGACGATGATGTCCGCCTGGCGCAGCTGGGCCGACAGGTCGCGGGTGCCGGTGTGGCAGAGGGTGACGGTGGCGTTCTCGGAGCGGCGGGTCAGCAGCAGCCCGATGGAGCGGCCCACGGTGATGCCGCGGCCGACGACCACGACGTGCGCGCCGTTGATCTCCACCTTGTGGTGGCGGAGCAGCTCGATGATGCCGTTGGGGGTGCAGGGCAGCGGGCCGGGCACGCCCAGCACCAGGCGGCCGAGGCTCATCGGGTGCAGGCCGTCCGCGTCCTTGGCCGGGTCCATCAGCTCCAGCACGCGGTTGGTGTCGATGCCCTTGGGGAGCGGGAGTTGGACGATGTAACCCGTGCACTCCGGGTTGTCGTTGAGCTCGCGTACGACCGCCTCGATCTCCTCCTGCGTGGCGGTGTCGGGCAGTTCGCGCTGGATCGACGCGATGCCGACCTGGGCGCAGTCGCGGTGCTTGCCGGCCACGTACCACTTGCTGCCGGGGTCGTCACCGACGAGGAGGGTGCCGAGACCGGGCGTGACGCCCTTGGCCTTCAGCGCTTCCACGCGGGTGGTGAGTTCGGACTTGATCGCGGCCGCGGTGGCCTTGCCATCGAGAATCTGGGCGGTCATGACACCCATACTCCCGGATGGACCGGCGCTCGTTCCAATCAGGTCACGTCCTTACGCGCGCCGTATACCACGCGTCCGCTGTGCCTACGATGATCCGCGCCGCGGCGGACGCCGCGGCAGTCCCCACGCAACAAGCCCGGCACCACCGCTCGAAGGACCCCAGGTGACCCACCCGAACCCGCCCGGACCGTACCCGTCCTACCCCCAGCAGCAGCCGGGCCGGCCCTACGGGCAGATCCCGCAGCAGCCGTACCCGGGTCAGCCCTACCCCGGCCAGCCCTATCCGGGGCAGCAGCCCTACCCGGGCCAGCAGTACCAGGGCGCCGGCTACGGCTACCCCGGCCAGGACCCGTACGGCATGCAGCGCCCGCCGCTCGCCGGCTGGGGCTCGCGCGTGGGCGCCTCGCTGCTCGACGGGCTGATCGGCGGCCTGATCCCGATGGTCCTGTTCATCATCGGCCTCGTCATGATGGTCTCGGCCGCGAAGGACACCACCTGCGACAGCTACTCCAGCTCCTCCGCGTACCAGAGGACCTGCACGGTCAATGCGGTCGACACGGGTGCGATGACGACCGGCGTGATCTTGTTCCTCATCGGCGCCGTCGCCTCGCTCGTGATCGGCCTCGTGATGCTCTACAAGCAGGGCAAGACGGGCCAGACGTGGGGCAAGAAGATCGTGGGCATCAGCGTCGTGCGCGAGCGCGACGGCATGCCGACCGGCTTCGGCATGGCCTTCGTCCGCAACCTCTGCCACCTCGCCGACGGCTTCTTCTGCCTCGGCTACCTGTGGCCGCTGTGGGACGAGAAGAAGCAGACCTTCGCCGACAAGATCGTCAGCACGGTGGTCGTCCGCACCAAGTGACCGGCTGATCACGGCAGCACGAGGCCGCGCCCCGGAGGTTTCCGGGGCGCGGCCTCGTCGTATCAGCCGTGCCGGCCGTGTCAGTGGAAGAAGTGACGCGTGCCCGTGAGGTACATCGTCACGCCCGCCGCCTTCGCCGCCTGGACGACCTGCTCGTCACGGACCGAACCGCCCGGCTGGGCCACGGCCTTGACGCCCGCCTCCAGGAGGACCTCCAGGCCGTCCGGGAAGGGGAAGAAGGCGTCGGAGGCTGCGTACGAACCGGCCGCGCGCTCCTCGCCGGCGCGCTGCACCGCGAGCTTCGCCGAGTCGACGCGGTTGACCTGGCCCATGCCGACGCCGACCGTGGCACCGCCCTTGGCCAGCAGGATCGCGTTGGACTTCACCGCGCGGCACGCGCGCCAGGCGAAGGCCAGCTCGGCCAGCTCGTCGGCGGGGAGCGCCTCGCCCGTGGCGAGCGTCCAGTTGGCGGGGTCGTCGCCCTCCGCCTGGAGGCGGTCCTTGGCCTGGACGAGCGCGCCGCCCTCGATCGGCCGGTACTCACCGACCGCGCCGGGGGCCTCGGGGCAGCTCAGCACGCGGATGTTCTTCTTGCGGGCCAGCACCTCGACCGCGCCGTCCTCGTAACCGGGCGCGACGATGACCTCGGTGAAGATCTCCGCGACCTGCTCGGCCAGCTCCACCGTCACCGGGCGGTTGACGGCGATCACGCCGCCGAACGCGGAGAGCGAGTCGCAGGCGTGCGCCTTGCGGTGCGCCTCGGCGACGTCCGAACCGACGGCGATGCCACAGGGGTTGGCGTGCTTGATGATCGCGACACAGGGCTCGTCGTGGTCGTACGCCGCCCGGCGCGCGGCCTCGGTGTCGACGTAGTTGTTGTACGACATCTCCTTGCCGTGCAGCTGCTCGGCGACCGCGAGACCGGTGCCCGTGCCGTCGGTGTAGAGCGCGGCGGGCTGGTGCGGGTTCTCGCCGTAGCGCAGGACCTGCTTGCGGCTGAGGACGACACCGGCGAAGTCCGGCCACGGGCCCTCGTCGGCCGCGTAGCCGTCGGCGAACCAGCTGGCCACCGCCACGTCGTACGCGGCCGTGTGCTGGAAGGCCTCGGCCGCGAGCCGCTTGCGCGCGGCCAGGTCGAACCCGCCCTCGCGCACGGCGTCGAGCACGTCGGCGTAGCGGCCGGGGTTGACCACGACGGCGACGGAGGGGTGGTTCTTGGCGGCGGCGCGGACCATGGAGGGGCCGCCGATGTCGATCTGCTCCACGCACTCGTCGGGCGAGGCGCCGGAGGCGACCGTCTCCTTGAAGGGGTAGAGGTTGACGATCACGAGCTCGAAGGGCTCCACGCCCAGCTCGGCGAGCTGCTCCCGGTGCGAGTCGAGCCGCTGGTCGGCGAGGATGCCGGCGTGGACGCGCGGGTGGAGCGTCTTCACCCGGCCGTCCAGGCACTCGGGGAAGCCCGTCAGCTCCTCGACCTTGGTGACCGGGACGCCCGCGGCGGCGATCCGCCCGGCCGTCGAACCGGTCGAGACGAGCTGGACGCCGGCCGCGTGCAGCCCCTGGGCCAGCTCCTCCAGCCCCGTCTTGTCGTAGACGCTGACCAGCGCGCGGCGGATGGGCCGCTTAGCGCCGTTCGTACCGTTGGTGCCTTCGGCGGTCACGGGATTCTTACCTTTCGTCCCTCTATGCGGTAGCCGTTGTGGGCCAGACGCCCCACGACATCGACGAGCAGCGCTCGCTCGACTTCCTTGATCCGTTCGTGCAGCGCGGATTCGTCGTCCTCCTCCCGGACCTCGACCACGCCCTGGGCGATGATCGGGCCGGTGTCGACGCCGTCGTCGACGAAGTGGACGGTGCACCCGGTCACCTTCGCGCCGTACGCGAGCGCGTCGCGCACGCCGTGGGCGCCGGGGAAGCTGGGCAGCAGGGCGGGGTGCGTATTGACGATCCGCCCCCCGAAGCGGGCCAGGAACTCCTTGCCCACGATCTTCATGAAACCGGCGGAGACCACGAGGTCCGGCGCGTACGCGGCCGTCGCCTCGGTCAGCGCCCGGTCCCAGGCGTCCCGCGTCGGGTGGTCCTTCACCCGGCAGACGAAGGTCGGCAGCCCGGCGCGCTCGGCGCGCTCGAGGCCGGCGATGCCGTCCCGGTCGGCGCCCACGGCCACGATCCGCGCGCCGTAGCCGTCCGGGTCGGCGGCGATCGCGTCGAGCAGGGCCTGGAGATTGGTGCCCGAGCCGGAGACCAGCACGACGAGCCGGGCGGGAAGCGCGGGAGGCGGGGAGGCCACGGTGGGGCCCTTTCTCGCGGGTGGTGCGGTTTGTATGGTCGTACAAGCCGGAGGGGTCCCCGAATACGGGGGACTCTACGAAGCCGCCGACCGCCAGCAACGATACCGGCACACGGAACGGCCCCCACGGGACGGGGGCACGCGCGGGAGGTAGCGTCTGGAAGCAGCGCACGGAAAGCGCGGGCCACGCGCACGGAATCCGAGCGCGACGCCGTACGTTCGGTGTGCAGTACGTCATGGCGTGGTGGCACGCCCGCGGCGTACAGGACGACGACACAAGGGGAAGACACACTCCACATGCCGGACCGACGCCTCCACGCGGCTCACCGCTTCCCGCTGTCCACCGAGTCCAACGGGTCCGCCGGATCCACCGGGTCCACCGAGGACTCCTGGGGAGCGGCGACCGGGAACGCCCGCATGGCGCACGAGCGCCCCTCGTCGCCGTCCCCGGACGGGCGGCCGTCCCTGGAGAAGCGGCCGCCGTCGTCGTCTTCGGGTGACCAGCCGTCGGACGACCGACAGGACAATCCGTTCGCGCCCCCGCCGGAGGGCGGGCCGGACCGGCCCTGGGAACCGCGCGAGGGGGGCGGCGGAGAGCGCGGCGGCTCGGAGAGCGGCGGCGAGGGCGGTGACGGGGGCGACGGCGGGAAGCCTTCCGCGTGGGGCAGCCAGTGGAGCAGCAGGCAGCCCGGCCCCCACGGCGGCGGCTTCGGCGGGCAGCGCCCCTCGGGCCCCCCGAGCGGTGGCCCCGGCGGCGGCCTCCGCTGGGACCCGACGGACCCGGCGCAGCGCCGCGCGCGTTACGCCCTGCTGGCCGGCCTGTGGGGCTTCTTCTTCGCCCTCTTCAGCATCCCGCAGGTCGCGCTGCTCCTGGGCGCCCTCTCCGTCTACTGGGCCATCAGCTCCTTGCGCGCGAAGCCGCAGCAGAAACAGCGCACGGACCCGGACATCCCACCCCCGCCGCCGCCCGCGCCCGGGTCTCCCCGCCCCCAGACCACGGCGGCCGTGAGCGGTCTGGTCATGGGCGGCCTGTCGCTCGCGATCGTGGCGGCCACGTTCGCCTTCCAGATCGTCTACAAGGACTACTACACGTGCGTGGACGACGCGCTGACGCAGTCGTCCCGGCAGGCTTGCGAGTCGCATCTGCCGAAGCAGTTGCGCCCCTTGTTGGGGGCGCAGGACTGAGCTCTGGTTGCCTGGGGTGGGTTCGCCCTTCGGGCGTGGCCTCAATCGCCGGCCGGGCTGGGGTGGTGGCTGGACCGGGGGTGTGACCTCCGGGCTGAGGACCTGGAACGCGGTGCATGGCGCCGCCCTACGCTTTGAGTGCCGTGACTACGCACCGCGTTCCAGAACCTCACCCTCCGGCCCCACCCCCTCCGCCGGAGAGCAAGTTGAAGGCCGGTGGCGACTTTCTGCCCCGCCGGGCACGCCATTCTCTTCAGCCGGGTGCGCCGGCTTCTTTCCGCTGGGCGCGCCGTCTTTTCTTTTCAGCCCGTTGGGGGCACCTCCCAGCGGTAGCTGGGGGAGTTTGAGGACAACGCGCGAAGCGTGTTGCGGGGTCTGGGGCGGAGCCCCCCACGCGGCGGAGCCGCACATCAGATGCAGCCGAGCAGGGGCGGGGTAGGGGAACAAGCCCGCCGCAGGCGCCAACCGACCCGCAGACAAGGGGCCCCGGGCGGAGCCCCCACGCGGCGGAGCCGCACATCAGACGCAGCCGAGCAGGGGCGGGGCTGGGTAAAAGCGCCGCAGGCATCACCCCAAGAACAGATCACGCCCCTTCCGACGGCCGGCTCAAATCCCGCGGCTCGAACTCCGGCACCAACCCGCCCCCGGAATCCCGAAGCGCCGCCCACCGAACCTGCCGAGCCCCCGTCTCGTGCCAGGCCGCCACCCCCGCGGAGTCGTAGGCCCCCACGACCACCCCCTCCACCGGCACCCGCGCCTCCGCCCCGTCGGGCACGGCGGCCGCGTGTCTCCCCCGTCCCTTCCTCGCCGTGGCCCGCCACCACCAGTCGCGCGCCCGCGACCACTTCGGTTCGCGTACGGCGTCCAGGAGCGTGGTCCCCGCCGGCTGCCGGACGGCGGGGCCGGGCAGGGGCAGGCCGAGGGGCGCGGGCGACGGTCCCCGCCGGACCGGCAGTTCCTCCACGGCCCGGCCCTCCTCGGCGGCGGGCTCGCACACCTCGGGCTCTGCCGAGGGCATCGCGGGCTCCCACCCTTCGGGCTCACGAGCCCCAGGTCCGGGAGCGTCCGCCTCGCCGGACTCGTCCCCCTCCGCCTCGCGAGCCGCCGCACCCTCGCGGCGTCCCCGCCCCCCTCGCCCCCGCCGTTCGCGCCTCGCGGCCCCGCGGGCCGCCGGCTCCCGCACAGGCGCGGGTTCATCGGCCGGCACTTCCTCGTCGGGGGCAGGGGCCTCGGCCACCGTCCCCTCCGTGGCGTCCTCGGGCGCGGCGAACCCCAGCCACGCCCCCGCCGCCCGTACCGCCGCCCCGCCCGGGACCCGGCGTGGCCGCGCCGCCGGTTCCGCGACCGGCTCCGCGAGCGGTTCCGGCAGCGGCTCGCCGGAGCCCGGTGGGACCAGGCCCAGGGCCGCCACGGGGCCCTTGCACCATGTCGGCACCAGCTCCGGGTGGCGCGTCCGGCGCGGTGCGGTCGTCGTCGCCACGGTCGTCGCCACCAGCGGGCGCGGGGCCGGCTTCGGGCGGGCGCGTCTGCGGACCCAGCGCAGGATCAGCGCGCCCGGCACGCCGAGGCCCGTCGTCCAGACCAGTGCCGCGCCGCCGACGAGCCACCAGGGCGGGCCGAAGTCGGCGAGCGTGTCCTCGCCGAGCGGGCCCGACGCCACGTAGGACAGAACGGACATCAGCAGCGCGCAGAGCACCCCGCCCAGCGCCGCGGTCACGGCCGTGCGGCCGGCCTTCGACCGGCGCAGCGCCTTCGGCTCCCGGGGGACGGTCGCGTACGCGATCGCCACCCCCGCGCCGGCCGACAGCGCCGACGCGAACGCCAGCGCCGCGGGTCCCGAGGGGCCCGGTGGCGGCAGGGCCGCGAAGAGCGGGAAGCGGGGCAGCAGCGGATAGCCGGCCACCCCGAGCGGGCCGACGACACCGTCCACGCCCACCATGAACCCCGGGCCCAGCCCGTACGCCGCCGCCCACACGACCGCGTTCGGCAGCAGCGCCACGCACAACAGCAGCACGGCGACGCGGCCGGACCACGCGAAGGTCATCTGGAGGAGCGACTGCTGGGCCGCGGCCACGTGCAGCACGAGCGAGCCCGCCAGCAGCAGTGCGCCGCCGCCGAGCAGCGCGCCGGTGCCGACGGCGCCGGTCCGTACGACCTCCGTCAGCCGGGGGCGCGTGAACCAGCGCCGTACGCCCCTGGGGAGCCCCTCCAGCGCCCGGCGCGCGAAGGGCGGCGGTGTCATGCCGGGGAAGCCCGCCGCCGCCCACGCGCCCGCCCCCACGGCCACGCCCGCGAACAGCGGCAGGTGCAGCAGGGCGCTCAGGGGCGCGACCGGGAGCGGGCCGGAGGAGGCGTAGAGCGCGGCGGCCGTGGCCACGGAGAAGTAGCCGCCGAGCAGGGCCGCGATCGCCTTGCGCGGGGTCAGGACGGCGTGTCCGGCGGCGTCGTCCTGCGCCGGGCCGTCCGGCGCGTCGTCCGACGGCTGGTCCTCCACCGGGTCGAGCGCGTGCCGGGTCGCGCGGTAGAGGAGCCAGCTGGGCAGCACGGTGAAGAGCAGCGGCGTCAGCCCGATCGGCGCCGGGGCGCCGGTGAGCGTCTCGGTGCGGACGAGGTGCGCGCCGTGCGCGAGCAGCCACAGGGCGGCGGCGACGCGCAGGGCCGTCGCGGGGCCGCTGTCGGGGTAGGGGGAGGAGATCCACAGCGACAGGACGACCACGGCGAGCGCGCCGAGCCCGAGACCCGCGGCGACCATCCCGCCGAGGAACACCGCGCCCGCCATCGGAGGTGGCCCCGCGGCGGTGGACCTGCTCCGCGAAGGCAACTGCGGGCTGTGATCGGCAAAAGGGGTCACGGCCCCATGCTGCCAACAAGATGGCTTTCGTACGGGTAGCGGGCAAATAGCCGTCGTGTCGCCCGCATTCGCTTATGCACCTTTTAAGCCTGATGGGTGGACAGCTTCACCCGGTCGGGCCCGCCGGAACGGGTGTGGGCCCGCGCCCCTTCCGGGACGCGGGCCCACACCGTGGAACCGTACGGCTCAGGCGGACAGCGCCTCGCGCGCCAGCAGAGCGGTCTCGGACGGCGTCTTGCCGACCTTCACACCCGCGGCCTCGAGGGCCTCCTTCTTCGCCTGGGCGGTGCCGGACGAACCGGAGACGATCGCGCCGGCGTGGCCCATCGTCTTGCCCTCGGGCGCGGTGAAGCCGGCCACGTAGCCGACGACCGGCTTGGTGACGTTGGCCTTGATGAAGTCCGCGGCCCGCTCCTCCGCGTCGCCGCCGATCTCGCCGATCATGACGATCAGGTCGGTGTCGGGGTCGGCCTCGAACGCGGCGAGCGCGTCGATGTGCGTGGTGCCGATGACCGGGTCGCCACCGATGCCGACGGCCGAGGAGAAGCCGATGTCACGGAGCTCGTACATCATCTGGTAGGTCAGCGTGCCCGACTTGGACACCAGACCGATGCGGCCGGGCTTGGTGATGTCGCCCGGGATGATGCCGGCGTTGGACTGGCCCGGGGTGATGAGACCGGGGCAGTTCGGGCCGATGATCCGGGTCTTGTTGCCCTTCGAGCCCGCGTACGCCCAGAAGGCGGCGGAGTCGTGGACGGCGATGCCCTCGGTGATCACGACGGCCAGCGGGATCTCGGCGTCGATCGCCTCGACGACGGCGGCCTTGGCGAACGCCGGCGGCACGAAGACGACGGTGACGTTCGCACCGGTCTTCTCCATCGCTTCCTTGACGGAACCGAAGACCGGTACGTCCTTGCCGTCGAAGTCGACGCTCGTGCCCGCCTTGCGCGGGTTCACGCCACCGACGATGTCGGTGCCGTCGGCCAGCATGAGCTTGGTGTGCTTCATGCCCGTGGCGCCGGTCATCCCCTGGACGATGACCTTGCTGTCCTTGGTGAGGAAGATAGCCATGGTTGTGGAGTCCTCGTCCCTTACTTCGCAGCCAGCTCGGCGGCCTTGTCGGCCGCGCCGTCCATGGTGTCCACGCGCTGCACCAGCGGGTGGTTGGCGTCGGACAGGATCTTGCGACCCAGTTCGGCGTTGTTGCCGTCGAGGCGGACGACGAGCGGCTTGGTGACGTTCTCGCCCTTGGCCTTCAGCAGCTCCAGGGCCTGGACGATGCCCTTGGCGACCTCGTCGCACGCGGTGATGCCACCGAAGACGTTGACGAAGACGGACTTGACGTCCGAGTCGCCGAGGATGATCTCAAGACCGTTGGCCATGACCTCGGCGGAGGCGCCGCCACCGATGTCGAGGAAGTTGGCCGGCTTGACGTTGCCGTGCTTCTCACCGGCGTACGCGACGACGTCCAGGGTGCTCATGACGAGACCCGCGCCGTTGCCGATGATGCCGACCTGGCCGTCGAGCTTGACGTAGTTGAGGCCCTTGGCCTTGGCGGCCGCCTCGAGGGGGTTGGCCGCGGCCTTGTCCTCGAGCGCCTCGTGCTCCGGCTGGCGGAAGTCGGCGTTCTCGTCGAGCGAGACCTTGCCGTCGAGGGCCAGCACGTCGCCGTTGGCGACCTTGGCCAGCGGGTTGACCTCGACGAGGAGCGCGTCCTCGGCGACGAAGGTCTTCCACAGGGTCACCATGACCTCGGCGACCTTCTCGGCGAC
Organism: Streptomyces sp. NPDC051173; assembly: GCF_040689515.1. Lineage (NCBI taxonomy): Bacteria > Bacillati > Actinomycetota > Actinomycetes > Kitasatosporales > Streptomycetaceae > Streptomyces > Streptomyces sp. NPDC051173. The sequence goes on along the minus strand of NZ_JBFBBD010000088.1, from coordinate 17,140 downwards.
CTCGGCCGGGAACTTCGCCTGGGCGACGATCTCGCGGGCCTTCTCGATGGTCACACCCTCGTTGGAGTCGACCGGGACCTTCGCGAGGGCCTCGGGGGTCTTCTCCGCGACCTCCTCGATGTCCATGCCGCCCTGCACCGAGGCCATGGCCAGGAAGGTGCGGTTGGTGCGGTCGAGGAGGTACGAGACGTAGTACTCCTCGAGGATCTCGGGAGCGGTCTCGGCGATCATCACCTTGTGGACCGTGTGGCCCTTGATGTCCATGCCGAGGATGTCCGTCGCGCGGGCGACGGCCTCGTCCGGGGTGGCGGCCAGCTTCACGCCGCCGGCCTTGCCGCGGCCACCGACCTTCACCTGAGCCTTGACGACCGACTTGCCGCCCAGCCGCTCAGTGGCCTCGCGCGCCGCCTCAGGCGTGTCGATGACTTCACCGGCCAGCACCGGTACACCGTGCTTGGCGAAGAGGTCCCTCGCCTGGTACTCGAACAGGTCCACGCGCGTCCGTCCCTTTTCCATGGATATCGCGGTTCAGTGTCTGCGCGGGCGTGCCGCAGGCCAGCGTGACGACGCGATCTTTTACGAGGGCGGCACACGTTCACCGTTGACGCGGCATGTCCGTCTCGCAGGTTATCCCCGAGGGACGGAGGTCCCTAAATCGCAGGTCACACTCCGGCCGTGATTACCCTCACAGATCGCACACGGATCGCTCACTGATCGCACCCGGCGGGCCCTCCCGTCAGGGCTCGGGGACGGGCAGCGGGCGCTTCTCCAGCGCGGCGGCCATCACCTCGGGGAAGAGGTCCGGGGTGCAGGCGAATGCGGGCGTGCCCAGGGCCGCGAGCGCCGCCGCGTGCTCGCGGTCGTAGGCGGGGGCGCCCTCGTCGGACAGCGCGAGCAGCGTCACGAACGCCACTCCGGACGCCTTCATCGCCGCGACCCGCCTCAGCATTTCGTGGCGTATCCCACCTTCATGGAGATCACTGATGAGGACGACAAGGGTCTCCGCCGGGCGGGTGATGCGTGACTGGCAGTAGGCGAGCGCCCGGTTGATGTCGGTGCCGCCGCCGAGCTGGGTGCCGAAGAGCACGTCGACGGGGTCGGCCAGCCGGTCGGTGAGGTCGGCGACCGCGGTGTCGAAGACGACGAGCCGGGTGTCGAGGGACCGTATGGAGGCGAGGACGGCGCCGAACACGGCGGCGTGGACGACCGAGGCCGCCATCGAACCGGACTGGTCGACGCAGAGGATCACCTCCTTGCGCACCGCCCGCGCCGCCCGCCCGTGGCCGACGAGCCGCTCCGGGACGACCGTGCGGTGCTCGGGCAGGTAATTCCTGAGGTTCGCCCGGATGGTGCGGTCCCAGTCGATGTCCCGGTGCCGGGGGCGCTCCACGCGGGCCGACCGGTCGAGGGCGCCGCCGACCACCGTGCGGATCCGCGGCGTCAGGCGCTTCTCCAGCTCCTGGACGACCTTGCGGACGACGGCCCGCGCGGTCTCCTTCGTCGTCTCCGGCATGGCCTTGGCGAGCGACAGCAGGGTGCCGACGAGCCGTACGTCCGCCTCCACGGCCTCCAGCATCTCCGGCTCCAGCAGCAGAGCGGCCAGCCCGAGCCGGTCGATGGCATCACGCTGCATCACCTGGACGACGGACGCCGGGAAGTACGTACGGATGTCCCCCAGCCAGCGGGCGGCGTACGGCACGGACGACCCGAGCCCCGCGCTCCCGCCCGCGTCGCCGTAGAGCGCGTCGAGCGTGCGGTCCAGCGCGACGTCGGCGCCGCGGAGCGGGGGGCCGCTGTCGCGGCCGGCGTCCCCGAGCACGAGCCGCCAGCGGCGGAGCCGCTCGGGGGACGACGGCGGTGCCGGGGGCGGGGCCTCGGCCCGGCCGGTGTCCGTCGCCGGGAGGCCCGCCTCCGGAAGGAGTGCGGTGGCCGTCCCTCCGTCCGTCCCCAGCAGCACGCGCAGCACCGGCACGACCGCCGCCGCCCGTTCCTCGTCCACCCCCGCGCCGAATCCCGGCACGCCCCGCGGGGCGGCCACGGCGCCCCGGCGGAGCAGCTCGCCCAGCGTCCGCCGCACTCCCGCCCCGTACGCGGAGAACGTACGCCGCAGCAGGGGCAGCACCCCCGTGAACTCGCGGCCGGGCACGGACACGAGCCACGCGTCCACCAGCGCGCGCAGCCGCTCGTCGTGGACGAGCAGCATGCCGCCGGAGTCGCCCTCGCCCAGGAACCCCTCGATCCACGCCGCCGCCTCCGCCGGTGCGACCGTGCCCGAGAGCGCGAGCCCCATGAGCCGGGCGGCCCGGTCCTCCGTCAGGTGGCCTTCGTCCAGCAGGAGTCGTGTGGCTCTCCCCCGGATCCCGCCGGGCAGGCCGTCCCGTCCGGCGAGCAGCCGCAGCACCGCGGACCAGCGCTCGCGTACGCCGGCGGGTGGCGTCTGCGCACCGGCGAGCAGGCCGACCGCGTGGTGCACCGCGTCCAAGTGGCCGCGCATGTCCGCCGCCGCGTCCGTGTCCAGGCCGTGGCAGGCGGCGGGCAGGCCGACGAAGACCCGCTCGGCGAGGCCCGCGGCCACCTCGCCGAGGGCGGCGGTGTCGGTGCGGCGCACGTCGCCGTACCGCAGCGAGCGGACCAGCGCGGGCAGGGCCGAGGCCAGGTGCGCGACGTCCGCGTCGAGCGCCGCGCGGTCGGCGAGGACGCGCATCACGGTGGGGAGGGCGTCGGGCAGCCCCGCGAGCAGGCAGCGCTCGGCGAGGGCCGTGAGCCCGGCGAGGGCCGGGGTGCCGGCCGCCTCGGACCCGGCCTTCGCCGTCGCGGCGGCCTCCACGGTGGTGCCCCACGCGCCCGCCTCGGCGACCCGGACGGACAGCTCGGGCTCCCAGCGCAGCCGCCAGGTCTCCCGGAAGGTGCCCGTGCCGCCGCGGGAGGGCACCGGCTCGCCCCAGTCGACGCCGAGGAGCCGCAGGCGGTGGAGGAGCCGGCTGCGGGCGGCGTCGGTGTCCTCGCGCAGGTCGAGCTCGCGGTCCCGGGCGGCCGCCTCCGGCTTGAGCCGCAGGGTGCGCTGAAGGCGGGTCAGGTCCCGCCGCAAGGGGGTGGCGGGCGCGGCGTCGGGCACCTCGCCGAGGTCGTCGCCGATGACGAGGCGCTCCCGCACCAGGGCGAGGGGCACGTCGGAGCCGTCGCACATGACGGACCGGACCGCGTCGAGCGTCTCGGTGAGCCCGGCGAGCGGGCGGCCGCGCAGGGCGGCGAGGGTGTCGGCGAGCCGTACGGCCTCGATGACGTGGGCCGGGGAGACGGGGTGGTCCTCGGCGCGCAGCAGCCGGGCGACCTCGGTCATCCAGCGCTCGACGGGCCGGTCGGGGGCGTGGAAGAGATGGCCGTACCAGCCGGGCGAGTCGATTCCCGCGCCGTAACCGCTGTGGCGGGAGAGGCGCCGGTGGGTCCAGGGCACCCAGCTGAGCTCGGCCTTGACCTTGGGCAGCCCCTTGAGCTCCGCGCGGTCCGCGGCGACGGTCCGCTTCTCCGTGAGCGCCGGTACGTGCCACGCGCCGCAGACCACGGCGAACGCGTCGCCGAACTCCCGCCGCGCCTCCCGGATCCGCAGCCGCATGTGCGCTTCGCGCGCGGCGTCCGGGCCGATGCCGTCCCCGTGGGCGGCCCGCAGCTCCGCCATCGCCTCGGCGAGGGCGTGGAACGGCGCGAGCGCGTCGTCCGCGCGGGGCCCGCTCCGGTGCTCGACGGCGTCCTCCCACCACCGCTCGGGGTCGTCGTGACCGGCGGCCTCCGCGAGCGCGGCCAGCGGGTCCGCACGGCCCTTCCGGCTTGCTTCGTCGGGCAGTTGGGCCTGGTCCCGCAGGGCGAGGGTGTGGGCCGCCGGCAGGTCGATGAAGCGTACGGGCACGCCGTGGGCGAGGGCCCAGCGGATCGCGGTCCACTCCGGGGAGAACGCCGCGAGCGGCCAGAACACGGACCGCCCGGGGTCGTCGACGGCGTGGGCGAGGAGGGCGACGGGCGGGCGCATGCCCTCGTCGGCGGCGAGGTGGACGATCGGGCCGGCCTCGGGCGGCCCCTCGATCAGCACGGCCCGCGGCCCGCACCGGTCGAGTGCCGCCCCGACGGCCCGCGCCGAGCCGGGGCCGTGGTGGCGGACGCCCAGCAGGGCCGGGCCGGTCCCGGTCATACGGCGGCCTCCCGGCACGCGCGGTAGAAGTCCTTCCAGCCGTCCCGTTCGCGGACGACCGCCTCCAGATACTCCTGCCAGACCAGACGGTCGGCCGCCGGGTCGCGGACCACGGCGCCCGCGACCCCGGCGGCCACGTCGCCCGCGCGCAGCACGCCGTCACCGAAGTGGGCGGCGAGCGCGAGTCCGCCGGTGACGACGGAGATCGCCTCCGCCGTCGAGAGCGGCCCCGAAGGGGATTTGAGCTTGGTGCGGCCGTCGGCGGTGACGCCGTCGCGCAGCTCGCGGAAGACGGTGACCACGCGCCGGATCTCGTCGGCGCCGTCGGGGACGGCGGGCAGGTCGAGGGAGCGCCCGATCTGGTCGACGCGCTGGGCGACGATGCCGACCTCTGCCTCCGCGGTGGCGGGCAGGGGCAGGACGACGGTGTTGAAGCGGCGGCGCAGGGCGCTGGAGAGCTCGTTGACCCCGCGGTCGCGGTCGTTGGCGGTGGCGATCAGGTTGAACCCGCGCACCGCCTGCACCTCCTCCCCCAACTCGGGGATGGGCAGCGTCTTTTCGGACAGGGCGGTGATGAGCGTGTCCTGCACGTCGGCGGGGATGCGGGTGAGCTCCTCGACGCGGGCGGTCGCGCCGGTGGCCATGGCGCGCATCACGGGGCTGGGGACGAGCGCGGCGCGGCTGGGGCCTTCGGCGAGGAGCCGGGCGTAGTTCCAGCCGTAGCGGATGGCCTCCTCCGGGGTGCCGGCCGTGCCCTGCACCAGCAGGGTGGAATCGCCGCTGACCGCGGCGGCCAGGTGCTCGGACACCCAGGTCTTGGCGGTGCCGGGCACGCCGAGCAGGAGGAGCGCGCGGTCGGTGGCGAGGGTGGTCACGGCCACCTCGACGACGCGTCGCGGGCCCACGTACTTGGGGGTGATCACCGTGCCGTCGGGCAGGGTGCCGCCGAGCAGATAGGTGGCGACGGCCCACGGCGACAGCCGCCAGCGGGCGGGGCGGGGCCGGTCGTCGGAGGCCGCGAGTGCCTTGAGCTCCCCCGCGAAGGCGTCCTCGGCGTGCGGGCGCAGCGCTTCGGTCTCGATTCCGGGCACGGTCACAAGTCCCCCTCGGTCGTGCGGTTCCGGGTCACGTGAACAACCCTGCATCACCCCACTGACAATCGGCCCCGGCGCCGGGAAACCACAGGTCAGGGCGATTGTCAGTGGGGGGTCGTAGCGTTTGCGGCATGAATCCGCAGGGGGAACGCTGGACGGAGGACCGGGTGCTCGCGCCAGCACCTGACGATCCATCACGTATGGCGGGTGGCAGGCTCGCGGCGCCCGGCCGGTGGTCGGGCGCGGGGGCGCGGGGCGCGGGCGCGGTGTGGGGGGAGTGCGAGGACGGCGGCCCGCCGTACCGGACGGTCGTGGACCTCGACGGCCCCGGCGGCCCCGCGTCCCATTGCACGTGCCCGAGCGGCGAGTTCCCGTGCGAGCACGCGCTCGGGCTGTTGCTGCTGTGGTCGGCGGGCGGGGAATCGGTCCCGGAAGGCCCGCCTCCGGGCTGGGCCGGGCAGTGGCTGGACCGCGGACGGCGGCAAGCGGAGCCCGGAGCGCCGCCTGCCCCGCCCGCGAGTACGGACGCGGCGCGGCGGAGAGCAGAGCGCCGGGCGCGGCGCATGACCTCGGGAGCACGGGAGTTGGAGCAACGGCTCGGCGATCTACTGCGAGGCGGCCTCGCGGCCGACGGCTCGGAGTACGGGCAGTGGGACGAAACGGCGGCCCGCATGGTCGACGCACAGGCCCCCGGACTGGCCGTGCGAGTACGGGAGTTGGGGGCTGCTCGGGTCTCCGGTGGCGACTGGGCGTCCCGGCTGCTGGCGGAGTGCGCCCTGCTGCACACGCTCAACCAGGGCTTCCTGCACCTCGACCGCCTCCCCGAACCCCTGGCCGCCACGGTGCGCACGCGGGTCGGCACCGCGGTGGATTCCACGGCCGTGCTCGCCTCCGCCGTCCCCGTCCGCGACCACTGGCTGGTCCTGGCGCAGTCGGACGGCGACGACGGCCACTTGATCACCCGCCGGATCTGGCTCCGCGGCCGTGACACGGGGCGGACGGCGCTGCTCCTCTCGTACGGAGCGGCGGGCCGGGCACCGGAGTTGTCGCTTCCCGCCGGGCTCTCCCTGGACGCGGACCTCGCCTATCACCCGGCGGCGCGACCGCTGCGCGCCGCCCTGGGCACCCGGTACGCGGCCTCGGAGCCCAGCCCCGCTCCCCCGCCGGGCGGCGGCGTCCGACAAGCACTGGAGGCGTACGGCGAGGCCCTGCGCGACGACCCGTGGCTCGACGGCTGGCCGGTGCTCCTCGACGCCGTGGTCCCGATACCGGACCCGGAGGCGGGCTGGCAACTGGCGGACGCCGACGGCGACTCGGCGCTCCCTGTCGACCCCCGCCACCGGGACCGCTCCGCCCTGTGGCGGCTCACCGCACTGTCCGGCGGCCGACCGGTCACGGTCTTCGGCGAATGCGGCCACCAAGGCTTCACGCCGTTGTCCACGTGGGCACCTGAGCTGGTGCAGCTCTGAGGAGGTGAGTGGTAAGGGGAGGGCCGAAACGTGCAGGGGTGGCACAGCCCGGCACCCGACCACGAGGACGAGCCCAAATCAGCCCGGCCGGCGATTGAGGCCGCCCGCCGCAGGCGCAACGGACCCGTTGCCCGACAACGGCGAGACCCCACAACCAGCCCATTGGGTGCACCTCTGGGGGCGCCCCGGCCGCAGGCCGCAACGATCCCGCACCCGACAACCAACCGCAGGCAGAGCGCAGCGAACCGGCAGCGAAAGGGCACCTCATGAACACCACCTGGGACGAGCTGGTCTCCGCCGCCCTGCTCGGCACCGACCGGCGCACACCACCCGTGCGGCCGCGGGACGGCCAGGACGCCGCCATGGCCCTGCTGGACGCCGCGGCCCTGCACACCGTCCGACGGCGCGCCGGGCTCGTGCCCGCCACCGCACGCGCACGGCCGGAGCCCGCGCCCGAGGACCCCCGGCCCGCGTTGCCGCCCGCGGCGCGGCGCCGGCTGGCCCTGCTGCTCGCCGACCGTTCCGCGGGCGGGAGCGGCGCGGGGCGGCGGATCGGCGCGCCGGATCTCACGGAGCTGCTGCCGCAGTGGCTGGCCGCCGCCGACCGGTACGGCTACCGAGCGCCCGCCGACCTGCTGCCCGCACTACTGGAAGCGGCCCGCGCCCGTACGGATCTCCGGCCCGCGGCGCTCGCGTTCGGCGGATCCCGGGCGCGGTGGCTGGCCGGGCTCAACCCTCAGTGGAAGTACGCGCTCCGCGCGGGACCGGCCACAGCGCGGAGCCACGCCGTGGCCGGCACCCCCGAGGCCCGGAAGGTGTGGGAGGAGGGTCTGTTCGCCGAGCGGGTGGCGCTGCTGGCCTCCGCACGGCGCCGCGACCCGGCGGCGGCCCGGGAGTTGCTGTCGGAGACCTGGCGGACGGAGCGGGCGGAGGACCGGCTGATGTTCCTGGACTCGCTGCGCGAAGGGCTCGCCCCGGCCGACGAGCCCTTCCTTGAGCAGGCACTGACCGACCGGAGCGGCAACGTCCGCGCCACGGCGGCCGAACTGCTGGCGGCTGTCCCCCACTCCGCGCTCGCCCGGCGGATGGCGGAGCGGGCGCGCACGTGCGTGGCCCTGGAGCGCGCGGGCGGTGCCGCCCGGATAGCGGTCGAGGCGCCGCACGAGTGCGACAGGGGCATGCAGCGGGACGGCGTCGCCGCCAAGCCGCCGCCCGGCCGCGGCGAGCGGTCGTGGTGGCTGAGCCAGGTGGTGAAGGCGGCCCCGCTGGCCACGTGGCGCGAGCGGTTCGCGGGCCGTGGGGCCGAGGAGATCGTAGCCCTCCCGGTCACCGACGGCTGGCAGCCGGAACTGCACGCGGCCTGGTGCCGGGCCGCCGTCCGGCAGCGGGACGCGGAGTGGTCACGGGTCCTGCTCGGCCCGCCGACGGCGCCCCCGGAGGGCTCGCCCTGGCGGGACCCGGCGAAGCTGCTCTCCGCCCTGCCCCCGGAGGAACGGGCCGAGTGGGTGGCGCGGTTCGTCGCGGCGCACGGGCTGTCGGAGGCGTTCCGGCTGCTGGGCGTGTGCGAGGTGCCGTGGGCACGGCCGCTGGGCACAGCCCTGGTCGACGCGCTCGACGCCGCACGCGACGCGGGCGGCTACCCCTGGAGCTTCAGCGGCGTGATGGGCCTGGCCGAGCGCTGCCTGGACCCGGCGCAGGCGGACCGGCTGGAGGAGCTCACGGCGCTGCCCGACGAGCCGCTCTCCACGTCCGACGGTGCGGCCGGCTATTGGGCGGAGGCGTTCCGGCGGCTCGTCGGCACGTTGCGCCTGCGCGCGGTGATGGCCGCGGAGTTGGCGGGCTGAGGCGGTGGCGTGGGCTGAGAGGGCGCGAGCTGAGACGGTGACGCGGGGTACGGCGGCGCGGACTGAGGCAGCACGAGCTGAGACGGCACGGGCTCGGACGGCGGCGCGGACTGAGACGGCGCGAGCTGGGGCGGTGACTCGGGCTCAGGCAGCGCGAGCTGGGGCGGTGGCGCGAACCGAGACGGCGCAGGCTGAGACGGCGCGGGCTCAGGCAGCGGGCCGCAGTCGCAGGTGCGCGAACCGGCCCGCCGCCGTGCCCGGTCGGCTACGCCGCCCCTCGTACGTTCTCGTTGACCCACTCCACGATCGACGCCGTCGTCGCGCCCGGGGTGAAGATCGCGGCCACTCCCTGCTCCTTGAGCGGGGCGATGTCCGCCTCGGGGATGATGCCGCCGCCGAAGACCTTGATGTCCTCCGCGTCGCGCTCCCGCAGCAGCTCGATGACCTTGGCGAAGAGCGTGTTGTGCGCGCCGGAGAGGATGGACAGGCCGATCGCGTCGGCGTCCTCCTGGATCGCGGTGTCCACGATCTGCTCCGGTGTCTGGTGCAGGCCGGTGTAGATGACCTCCATGCCCGCGTCGCGCAACGCCCGGGCGATGACCTTGGCCCCGCGGTCGTGACCGTCGAGCCCCGGCTTGGCCACCACTACGCGGATCGGACCGGTCACTCCCATCACTGCCTCCAAGTACGACAAGCACGACGCCGGCGACCGGCCGAGAGGATGCCCCGCGCCCTGGGGGGCGGGGATGTGAACGAACGTTATCGCCAGCATCCCGCACCCGGCCGTTTCGCGGTGGAGAGGGAGGGGGAAATCACACGTGGGACAACACGTTCGCTACGCACCGCCCTTCCGCTTCCGCATCCCGGGGGTCCGGGAGCCTCCCGTGTCACCGGAGCAGCGGGACCGCGGGCGGTCGCGAGGGGAGCCGCGGCGAGCTCGCCGCAGCACTGTGCCGACAGCCGCGCGGCACAGTGGTGCGGCCTGCGGCGCACAGCTGCCCGTGAATGCGCACGGGGGGAGAGAGCCGCCTTCTGTGTGCCGTTCAGGAGGTCGGCCATGGCGGCCCTGCGTTTGATCACCCTCTTCTCCGCCCTGTTGCGCCCCTCGGCGCTGCTCGTCCGGTCCACGCTGCTGGAGCTGGCGATCCTCACGGGCCACGCGCTGCTCTATCCCACCGGCATGACACAGGAGCACCGTCCGCCGCCGCTGCCCCCGCCACCCACAGGGCGCAACGACACGCCCGAAGCCGAATCGGAATCGGGAACAAAAGGCGGAACGGAACAGGAAACAGAACACGCGTCCCACCCGCCCGTGCTTCTCCTCCACGGTTTCATCGACAACCGCTCCGTCTTCGTCCTGCTGCGCCGCTCCCTCCGCAGACACGGCTGGCAGCAGATCGAGTCCCTGAATTACTCCCCGCTGACCTGCGACGCCCGGTCCGCGGCCGAGTTACTGGCCCGGCACGTGGAGGAGTTCTGCGCGCGGACGGGCCGGGCGGAGATCGACGTGGTGGGCCACAGCCTCGGCGGGCTGATCGCACGCTATTACGTCCAACGGCTGGGCGGGGACGCCCGGGTGAGGACGCTGGTCACGCTCGGCACCCCGCACGGGGGCACCCGCGTCGCGCCTTTGATGTCCGCGCACCCTCTCGTCCGGCAGATGCGCCCGGGTTCGGATGTCATAGCCGAACTCGCCGCTCCCGCCCCGGATTGCCGAACGCATTTCATCAGCTTCTGGAGCGACTTGGACCAGATAATGGTGCCGGTCGAGACGGCGCGGATCGATCACCCGGATCTGATCACCCGCAATGTCCGTGTGACCGGCGTCGGCCATCTCGCGCTGCCGGTGCACTGGGCGGTGGCCGCAGGCATCCGTCAGGCCCTGACCGCGGAGGAAACCGCAGCTGAGGCATCCGGCGCGGCGTCGGTCGCCTGATCCACGGCCTGCCCCGTAAGGCGCCGCACGCCCCCGTTCGTTCACCCTTGAGGGGACAGAACTCGATTCCACTCGCCAAAAAACCGAACAACCTTCGAACGTCAAATCGGTTTCCGGGGGTTCAGTCCACCGAAAGGCGGCCAAATGCCCGCCCCAGGGCCGCCTGAAACGTGACGAAGATTGTCGCCATCCTGAACCGCCGGGTACAGTCGCCGCTAATTCTCCTGCTCCCGAGGCGAAAGAGAAGTGGTGGTGAACGACCGTCACCCGTCGGCGGGCTCAAGCCCGGCCGGTCCCGCTCAGGACATCTCCTACGGGCACTACACGTCGTACGAGCAGCAGGGCACCCCGCACGGCTACCCCGGCTACGAAGGCCAGGACTCCGGCCAGTGGGACACCTCCGGCTGGGGCCACTCCCCCGACGCCTCCTGGGGCGGCAACACCTCGGGCTGGAGCCAGTTCGCCGACGGCGGCTGGGACCAGGGCGCCACCGGACAGACCCAGACCTGGGAGTTCACCGGCTACGACACCGGGCAGACCGGCCAGTGGGACACCTCCGGCTGGGGCCACCCGGGCGGCGTCCCGGCCACGGACACCGGCTCCTGGAACACGGCCGGGCCGTACGACACCTCCGCCGGATCCGGCTGGGGACAGCCCGCCGACGGCGGCTGGAACACCGACACCTCCGTCCACGCCCAGAGCTGGGACACCACCGGAGCGCCCGCCGCCGGCTGGGGGCAGCAGCAGGACGCCGGCTGGGGCGACGTCAGCGCACAGCAGACGCAGACCTGGGACACCAGCGCGTACGCGAGCGCCGAGGCGCCCGAGGCGCAGCGCACCCCCACCCTCATGGTCGACCTCTCCGGCGCCGACCTGGGACCCGCTCCCTCGCCCGGCGCCCAGTACGTCGCCGACGCCGAGACCCGGACCATGTCGGTGATCGACCAGCCGGAGCCCGAGGACGGGCAGGACCCGCCGACGGCACCGGGCGTCCCGGCGCAGAGCCGCAGCCGCCGCAAGGGAGCCCCCTCCCGCACCGGCTACCGGCCCGGCCGCAAGGCCCTGTTGACGGTCGCCGTGCCGTCGGTCGCGGTCATGGGCGTCGCGGGCATCGCCGCCGCCTCCGTCTCCGGCGGCAAGGGCGACGCGAAACAGACCCAGGCCGCCGCCGCTCCGAACGCCGCGGCCGTCCCCTCGATCGCCAACAGCAAGCTGGACACCCAGCTCGCCGGCCTCAGCCGGGGCGCCGACGACTTCGCCACCCGCGCCACCCGCACCCAGGAACGCCTCGACCTCAAGGCGCGCCAGGAGGAGGAGAAGAAGCGCAAGGCGGAGGAAGCGGCGCGCAAAGAGGCCGAGCGCCCCAAATTCGCGCTCCCCGTCACCCAGCACGGCCTGAGCGCGTACTTCGGGCAGGCGGGTGCCAACTGGATGTCCGTGCACACCGGCATCGACTTCCCCGTCAGTTACGGGACGCCGGTCATGGCCGCGACCGACGGCACGGTCCGCACGCAGTACAACGTCGCCTACGGCAACATGGCCATAGTGACGTCGCCCGACGGGACCGAGACCTGGTACTGCCACCTCAGCAGCACGAAGCTGCGGTCCGGGCAGGTCAAGGCCGGTGACGTCATCGCCTATTCGGGCAACTCCGGCAACTCCACGGGGCCGCACCTCCACTTCGAGGTCAGGCCGGGGGGGGCGGCGGTCGATCCCCTGCCGTGGCTGAGGTCGCACGACCTGGACCCGTCGTAGGGCCGCGTGCGCCTGCGGCGGGCTTTGTTCCCCAGCCCCGCCCCTTCCCGGCTGCGTCTGATGTGCGGCTCCGCCGCGTGGGGGGCAAGTCCCCAGACCCCCGAAGCACGCTTCGCGCGCTGTCCTCAAGCGCCGGACGGGCTGAATGGTGCGGACCGTAACCAGCACATTCAGCCCGTTGGGGGCACCTCTGGGGGCACCCCCGGACGGAGTCTGGGGGAGGTGGCTGGGGGAGTTTGAGGACGCGCCCGCAGGGCGCTCCCGCCGCAGGCGGAAAAGACCCGCACCCGGCAACAGCCAGAACCCCAACCGCGACGCCCCGCAGGGCTAAAGCTTCTCCACCGGCGCGTACCGCAAAAGCAACCGCTTCGGCTTCTCCGAGCCGAAGTCGACCGTCGCCTCCGCGTTGTCACCGCTGCCCTTGACCCCGACGACCGTTCCCAGGCCGAAGGAGTCGTGCGTGACGCGGTCGCCGACGGCAAGTGCCACGACCGGCTTCTCCTTCGCGCGCCGGGTCGCGAAGCCGCTCGGGCCCGCCTTCGTGCTGCCGCGCGAGGACGAGAAACCGGGCGTGAGCCCCGAGACCGCGCCCATCGACGCGGACGGCGTCGCGGGCCCCGTGCGGCGCCACTGGAGATACTGCTCGGGGATCTCCTCCAGGAACCGCGACGGCGGGTTGTACGAGGGCTGGCCCCAGGCGCTGCGCATGCTCGCCCGGGTCAGATACAGCCGCTCGCGCGCACGGGTGATGCCCACGTAGGCGAGCCGCCGCTCCTCCTCCAGCTCCTTCGTCTGGCCGAGGGCGCGCATGTGCGGGAAGACGCCGTCCTCCAGGCCGGTGAGGAAGACGACGGGGAACTCCAGGCCCTTCGCGGTGTGCAGGGTCATCAGCGTGATGACACCGGTGCCCTCGGTGTCCTCGTCGGGGATCTGGTCGGAGTCCGCGACGAGCGCGACCTTCTCCAGGAACTCCGCCAGCGTGCCCTGGTCCTCCTCACCCTCCCGCTCCTGCTCGAATTCCAGGGCGACGGCCGCCAGTTCCTGGAGGTTCTCGATGCGGGTCTCGTCCTGCGGGTCGGTGGACGCCTGGAGCTCGGCGAGATAGCCCGTGCGCTCCAGCACCGCCTCCAGCACGGTCGCGGGCCCGGCCCCCGACTCGACGACGGTGCGCAGCTCCTCCATCAGGACGTTGAAGCGGTTGACCGCGTTCGCCGAGCGCGCGGCCATGCCGTACGCCTCGTCCACACGCCGCAGCGCCTGCGCGAAGCTGATCTTCTCGCGGAGGGACAGCGCGTCGATCATCGCCTCGGCGCGCTCGCCGATGCCGCGCTTGGGGACGTTGAGGATGCGCCGCAGCGGCACTGTGTCCTCGGGGTTGGCGAGCACCCGCAGATACGCGAGGACGTCGCGGACCTCCTTGCGCTCGTAGAACCGCACGCCGCCGACGACCTTGTAGGGCAGGCCGACGCGGATGAAGATCTCTTCGAAGACACGCGACTGGGCGTTGGTGCGGTAGAAGATCGCGACGTCACCGGCCTTGGCGTCGCCGGCGTCCGTCAGCCGGTCGATCTCGTCGGCGACGAACTGCGCCTCGTCGTGCTCGGTGTCGGCCACATAGCCGGTGATGGACGCGCCCGCCCCGGCCTCGGTCCACAGGTTCTTCGGGCGGCGGTTCTGGTTCCGCTCGATCACGGCGTTGGCGGCGCTGAGGATCGTCTGCGTGGAGCGGTAGTTCTGCTCCAGCAGGATCGTGGTGGCGTCCGGATAGTCCTCCTCGAACTGGAGGATGTTGCGGATCGTGGCACCGCGGAAGGCGTAGATCGACTGGTCGGCGTCACCGACGACGCACAGCTCGGCGACGCCGTCCTCGGGGGCGTTGTCCGGGGTGCCGACCAGCTCGCGCACCAGCGTGTACTGCGCGTGGTTGGTGTCCTGGTACTCGTCGACCAGCACGTGCCGGAAGCGGCGGCGGTAGTGGTCGGCCACGTCCGGGAACGCCTGGAGCAGGTGGACCGTGGTCATGATGATGTCGTCGAAGTCGAGCGCGTTGGCCTCGCGCAGCCGCGACTGGTACATCGCGTACGCCTGCGCCAGCGTCTTCTCGAATCCGTCGGCCGCCTGCCCGGCGAAGGTCTCCTCGTCGATGAGCTCGTTCTTGAGGTTGGAGATCTTCGCGCTGAACGACTTCGGCGGGAACTTCTTCGGGTCGAGGTCGAGGTCCCGGCAGACGAGCGCCATCAGCCGCTTGGAGTCGGCCGCGTCGTAGATCGAGAAGGACGAGGTGAAGCCGAGCTTCTTGCTCTCGCGGCGCAGGATCCGCACACAGGCGCTGTGGAAGGTCATCACCCACATCGCGTGGGCGCGCGGGCCGACGAGCTCCTCGACGCGCTCCTTCATCTCGCCCGCGGCCTTGTTGGTGAAGGTGATCGCGAGGATCTGGCCGGGGTGGACGTGGCGGGCGCCCAGCAGGTGGGCGATGCGGTGGGTGAGCACGCGCGTCTTGCCGGACCCGGCGCCCGCGACGATCAGCAGCGGGGAGCCCGTGTGCACGACGGCGGCGCGCTGCTGGTCGTTCATCCCCTCCAGCAGCGCGGCGGGGTCGACGGCGGGCCGGGCCGCGCCGTCGCGGTAATACGCCTCGCGGGGCACGGGCGCGTCGAAAGCGCCCCCGAAGAGGTCGTGCGGCACCGGCTCCGGGGCCGCGTCCTCCGGGGGCGGCGGGGGCTCCTCGCCGCTGGGGCCGAGATCCGCCAGGAAGCTGTCGTCAAAGAGGCTGCTCATCGCCTCCCGAGTCTAGGCCGCCCCACTGACAGCCGGTCCCACTTCCCCGGGCACCCCGCGAATCGGCCATGATCCGTGCGGGGCCAGGGGTCCGCGGGGCCAGGGGAGCTACGTCCAGAGCAGCGCGATGAAGATGTTGGCCACGGTCAGCCCGCCGACCGTGCCGAAGGCGGCCGCCTCGACCTTCTCGTCGTCCCGCTTCACGTAGACCAGCCCGAGGATCACGATCAGGAACGCGAGCTTCACGCCGATCTTGAAGGTGTCCAGGGTGTAGCCCTGGGCCTGGTTCAGGCCGACCAGCGCCATGCCGGTGACCAGCATCGTCAGGGCCCCGTGCAGCATCGCCGGGACCATGCGCGCCTCGCCCTTGCCCATGACCTTCAGCTGGGTCATGAAGCCGCCGAGCAGAGCGGCGATGCCGATGATGTGGAGGCCGACGACGGCGTGAATGAGTACGTCCATGACGCCGACCCTAGCCGGGGCCATAGCACCCCCCGACAGTGAGGTAAGGCTCAATCGCCACTTCGATCACGCACGGCATATATCCATCCGTACTCACGCGTTCCGCTCGCTCAACAGCAGTCGCATCATGGCCGATTCACGCCAGTAGCGGTCATGTGCGTTCTCGGGCGTGACCCCTCGGTTTAGCGTCCTGCCCCAGACAGCGGCGGTCCGCGTTCTCTCCCTCCCGCGGGCCGCCGCCGTCCGCGCCGTAAGGCCGGTACGACCGGTACGACCGGCACGAGCCGTACGGCAGGACAGGGACAAGCCAGCACCACCAGCGCGAACCGCACCACCAGCACCACCAGCCGGTGTGGAAGAAGGAAGTGACGGCCGACGTGGCATCGCACCGAAAGCCCAAGCAGCACCCGCTCGCCAGCAACACCGTGCGGACCGCGGCCACCCTGGCCCTGGCGGGCGCGGCCACCGCCACCGTCCTCGACGGCACCGGCCATGCCGCGCCCCGCCCGACCACCGCCCAGCTGCGGGAGCAGGTCGACCGCTTCTACCAGCAGGCCGAGGTCGCCACCGAGCGCTACAACGGGGCCAAGGAGAAGGCCCGCGCCGCCGAGACGGCCCTCGGCGGCCTCCAGGACGAGGCCGCCCGCAAGACCCAGAAGCTCAACGCCGCCCGCGACGCGCTGGGGTCCGTGGCCACCGCGCAGTACCGCGACGGCAGCATCCCCACGAGTGTGCAGCTCCTGCTGTCCTCCACGCCCGGCCAGTATCTGGACCGGGCCTCCCTCGCCGACCAGGCCGGCAGCCGCGAGGCCGTCGCCGTCGACCGCTTCCGGCACGAGCTGCGGGACGTCCAGCAGGTGCGGACCACCGCCGACGGCCGACTCGCCGAGCTCAAGCGCCAGCAGTCGTCGCTCGCCCGCGACAAGCAGGCCATCGAGACGAAGCTGAACGACGCCCAGCAGCTGCTGGACCAGATGCCCGCCCCGGCCCGCGCGGCCGTCGAGCAGGGCGACATCACCTCCGCCCCCGTGCACGGCGTGGCGGCCGTCGTGCCCACCGCGGCCCGCACGGTCCACGCCGTGGCCCAGGGCGGCGCCCAGGCCCCCACCGAGCGCGCCGCGAAGGCCGTGGCCTTCGCGTACGCCGCACTCGGCAAGCCGTACGTCTGGGGGGCCACCGGCCCGTCGGCGTACGACTGCTCCGGCCTGACGCAGGCCGCCTGGCAGGCGGCCGGGGTGTCACTGCCGCGGACGACCTACACCCAGATCAACGCCGGAAGGCGCGTCGCGCGGAGTCAGCTGGTGCCCGGGGATCTGGTGTTCTTCTACTCCGGCGTCAGCCATGTCGGCATCTACGTGGGTGACGGCCAGATGATCCACGCTCCGCATCCGGGGGCGCCGGTGCGGTTGGCTCCTGTGTCGGAAATGCCGTTCGCCGGGGCGGCGCGGCCGGCTTGAGGGTGCGGGTTGCTTTCGCCTGCGGCGGGCTTTTTCCCCAGCCCCGCCCCTTCCCGAAACTGGGGGCAAGCCCCCAGACCCCCTGTCCTCAAACGCCGGACGGGCTGATTTCAGCCCGTTGGGGGCACCTCCCAGCGGTAGCTGGGGGAGTTTGAGGAC